>DASWZM010000021.1:0-7776 GCA_036404455.1 Occallatibacter sp.
GAGCTTGAGAGCATCGTCGCCGCCGCCTTTCTCCTCCAGGTTCTTCATCGCCTGATAGAAGATGCTCTGGGCCGTCGACTTCTTGCCGCCCCACATCATCGAGTTGACAAATTTGGTGACCAGCGTCGACCCGTACACCGGGTCCGGCGCCACTTCCCGCTTCGCAATGTGCCCTTTTCTCGGCATAATCCTCAAAATCCTCAAAATCAGCCGCTAGCTTCCAGCCGCCAGCTTCTAGCTCCTCTGTGCGGGAAGCGTCAATCTTGGCTTCCTCATGAAACGAGCTAGAAGCTAGGAGCTAGCAGCTAGAAGCTCGATTTACGCTACTTCTTGCCCTTGGCCGCCGCGCCGCCCTTGGCGCGCTTGGCTCCGTACTTCGACCGGCTCTGCTTGCGGTCGGCCACGCCCACTGAATCCAGCGTGCCCCGCACCACGTGATACCGAACCCCGGGCAGATCCTTCACGCGGCCGCCGCGAATCAGCACGATCGAGTGCTCCTGCAGGTTGTGGCCGATGCCGGGGATGTAAGTGGTGACCTCAATCCCGTTCGTCAGCCGCACGCGGGCTACCTTGCGTAGCGCCGAGTTTGGTTTCTTGGGGGTTTGTGTGTACACGCGGGTGCAGACGCCACGCCGCTGCGGCGAGGCCTGCAAGGCCGGCGACGCCGTCTTGTACCGCGGGGCCGTGCGCCCCTTGCGAACCAACTGATTGAATGTAGGCAAACCAAAACTCCTTACGCCAAAAACCCTGCTACTGCCCAACGTTTACGAGCCCAAACTCAACTGCCGCGCGCAGACCTATGTGGCTTCCCGGGCGATAACGCGCGACCATTCCCCGGTCGCGCACGCGCACGGAAGCCCCATCGTTGCTGCTTCGCGTCTGCCTTCGTTCCAACTTCAGACGAGAACCGGGACGGTGGCCGGGCGTTTTCCCGCACTTCGCGGGCAAAGCCGACTCCGTTTCGCGGTTCCGGCCCGCATAGCCCTCCAAGGTGAAGAACGCGCGGGCGCCGATGCGATTTGCCCCTGCCCTCCGCAAGAAGAGAGCCAATTCGGGACCTGCCGGGCCGGATGACTGCTCCTGGCCCTGGGGACCAGCTCCAGCCATTTACTGCCTGGCCGGACTGCCAAAACGCAGCCGCCGTTTAAGACACACGGATGCGTTCTTGCGGAACCTTTTAAGAATAACAAGAAACGCCGGTGGGGTCAACGAATTCGGCCCCAAACACCAGGATTTTTCCTCAATTCCCGGGGATCTCTGAAGAAGTGGCCGATTTGAATGGGCGCGGCCGAGAACCCCTGGATGCCGCACCGTAAATGCAGCAAAATCAACGCGGGCTGGTAGGGATGGGTTGTGACCCATCCCTTTATTCCCTGATGGAATCTCCACGATTATAACGAGGCCGGTTCAAAGATCTTAGTTGATCGATTGCAGCTTCCAGGCCCCGCCATCCGATACAAACGTGGCCGTGCGCTTGCTGCTCAGCTTGTTCCCTGCGTTGTGGGCGATGTCCTGGAGCGGGTTGGGTACGCCATCCAGATTCACGCTCTCGGTGAACACAGCGCTCTTCGTTCCATTCACGTCGTCCTGTATCTCCTTGATATCGTGCCCCTTCAGGTGATTCGCAGCCACCGTCATCACCACAAAGTGCACATCGTTGCCAGGCTCTGGACGCCACTGGATCACGTCGCCGCCCGCCGCCAGCGTCAGCACCTTCTTGCCGTCATCGGTCAGCGTGTAATCCGCCCAGCGATTGTTGGGATAAACCTTGCTCAGCTTCCAGTATTTGGCCGTCAGCCCCTGCTTCAGCCCCAGATCGCCCACCGTGATGCTGGCGCCAACCGCCGGAGCCTGGTCATAATTTGCCTGGATCAGCGCCAGCGCGCTGGTTTCCGTCAGTTCCGGCGCCGTCTTGCAGCCGGTCAACAGCAATCCCATCCCCAGGAACGCCACCACGCCTAAAACCTTCATATTCACCGTGTTTTTCACTTTCCCTCCATACACCGCACAAAACGGTTCGAATTGCTTCGACCCGCCATTTTTATCCTACTTTCCCCTGCTGTCAATGGAGTTGCAAGTGACCATGCTCACAGTTGCTGGGTTTCTGCCTTTGAAAACTGCAACGCCGCCCCGAAATCAGGGCAAAAAGGACCCTTCAGTCCCTCCCGCTCCTCTGCTCAGCGCGCCCCGTCCGTTGTGATCCGGCCCAGAAGCAACTCCAGAAACCCTTCCTCGTCCGATTTGAGGCACACCTGGGCATTGGGCGCACCCTCAACCGGGCGCGTAAACCCAATGTCGTCCACTTCCAGCCTCAGCGGCGTCGCCGGGCACAGCTCCGGACGAACCGCATACGCCACCGCCACCGGGTCAAACAGCGTCGGCGCCGACGGGTGCCCCACAGTGCCGGCCAGCCACTGGTGGTAGAGCAGCGTCAACTGATCCGTGAGCGGGGAACCATGCGCAAAAATCGCCTCCCGATCCTTGGTCTCCAGGTGAACCTGCGTCGAGTCCAGCGGCATCATGAACACCGGTACCCCGGCAGCCAGCAGCGCCCGCGCTCCCGCCGGGTCGCGGTTGATGTTCCACTCCGCGTCCGCGGGCCGGCGCTCCCCGTTCTGCCCGTCGTAGCCCCGGTAAATACTCCCGCCCATCATCACCACCCGCTTGAGCTTGCGAAACGTCGCCGGATCCCGCTCGATCGCCGCCTGCACATTGACCAGCGGGCCAATGGCCATCAGCGTAATCTCGCCGGGGTGCGCGCGAATCTGCCCCAGCAGGATTTCAACCCCGTCCGGATGTTTCCCCTCCGGCTCGTGGCTGGCATACGCCGCCTGGGTGAAGACATTGGTGTGCGGCGTCGGAACACCGGCAGCCACGGGAATATCTCCCCTGCCCACCGCGCCCAGATAACGGTCCAGCAGGCGTGCGCGCAGCTCCGTGTCGCCATACTCCGTCGTAACGCCCAGAATCCTCAGCTCCGGACTCCTCAGCGCCAATGCCAGCGCAAACGCATCGTCGATGTCGTCCCCGATATCGGTGTCCAGAATCGCCAGTTGAGGATGATCACCCAACCCATGGAATACCCCACCGGAGTCCGCAGCCACACCTGGCTGAGCTCCCGCGGTTGCAAACCCACCACAGGTTACCGCCGCCACGCCCAACGCGAAAAACAAACGCAAAATCTTCATGCACAACACTCTAACCCCAATCGCCGCCCTCTGCCTTCTCAAATCCAGCCTGCGCAAACCGCCCACGGTGCGTTAGCATCAAACCACGTTTCGGTCTCTTCCCCTCGGAAATCGCGCCCATGCTCTCTGCTTCGACTCTTCGACGGTTGGCGGCGCTCGCCCTGGTGGCCTGCGCGGCCTCTCTGCACGCGCAGTCGTTTGACCTGGAGCATGGCCGGGAGCCATTGGTCTCGCTCGATGGACCCTGGCGCTTCCATCCGGGCGACTCGCCGCTCCAGCCGGGCTCCCAATTAAACGACCCCCAGAAACCCCTGTGGGCCGCGCCCGGCTTCGACGACTCCGCCTGGACGCTGCTCCAGGGCGGCAAATCCTGGGCCGCGCAGGGCTATCCAGCCATGAGCGGCTACGCCTGGTACCGCTTCACGGTCAGGGTCCCGGCCGGCGAAAGGCCCACATCCCTGCTGCTGGCGCCCATCGTCACCGCCTACGAAGTCTACGTGGACGGCAGCCCCGTGGGCGGATCGGGAGACATGCCTCCCGCCATCGTGCCCAACACCCAGTTCAGTTTTCACCTTTTTCCTCTCACGCCGGTCGGAACCAGCTCCGCCCGCACCGTGCTGGTGGCCATTCGTGTTTGGCACTCCCCCCTCTGGTCAAGCTATATGGGCGGAGGCCCCTGGCAGCGAGGCAACCTGGCCGGCGACCCTGAGCTTCTGGCCGCCGAACAGCAGCACCATCAATTGGTGCGCAACGTCCGATTTGTCGACTACTACTCCTACAGCATTGCCGCAGGATTGATCGGCTTCGCCATTCTCTGCCTGTTTCTCTTCAGGCCCGCCGAATGGGAATATCTATGGTTTGCCATCATGTTGCTGGCGCAGGCCGCCGACAGCGTTCTCAATGTCTCGAAGGAAATCTACGCCGTTCCGCCGATTCCCGTTTTTGACCTGCTGGATGGCGAACTGTCGGCCGTCATCGTCTTCACGGCGTTTTGCTTCTTTTCCAAAGTCCTGAAGGCCCGCATTGGTGCCTTGGAGAAGATCTTTCTGGCGCTGGTAGCGTTCAGTCCGATTCTCAATGTCTCATACTGGCCCGGCTGGTTGTCGGTGACCGCCTCAGCGGCAACCCAACTGGTCTGCCTTCTGCCTGCCGCGGCGTGGATTTTCTGGCTGCTGGCCGAGCGTGCTGTGCGCGGCAACCTCGATGCCCGCCTGCTGCTGCTACCCACCCTTCTGGATCTCGGCTATTACGCGGCCGACAACGTGGCCATTGTGCTCAACCAGGCGGGATGGACCAAACTGCCGCGCGTGCTCGAGTTGCCTATTCCGCTGCCGCCCTTCACCATGCAACTCGGAATCTTCCTCCATGTTTTCTTCCTGCTGGCCATGCTGGTCTTTCTCATCCGGCGGTTTGCGCTGGCCCGGCAGCAGGAGGAGCGGATGGCTGGCGAGTTCGAGGCCGCCCGCCAGATCCAGCAGCTCCTGCTCCCAGACGCCTTGGACCAGTGCCCGGGCTTCAAGGTGGAGTGCGTTTATGAGCCCGCCGACGAGGTGGGCGGCGACTTTTTCCAGCAGATCGGAGATGGCCGCGGCGGTATGTCGATCGTCATCGGCGACGTTAGCGGCAAGGGCCTGCCCGCTGCCATGCTGGTCTCGGTGCTGGTAGGCGCTATCCGCGCCGAGGCGGCTCACGGGGCAGATCCCGTGGCCATGCTTACCTCGCTCAACCAGCGCATGATGGGCCGGTCGCGCGGCGGATTCACCACCTGCCTGGTCGCGCATCTCACCGCCGGCGGCATGTTGACCGTGGCCAACGCGGGCCACCTGCCGCCCTATCTCAACGGGTTGGAAATCGCCGTCCCCGGCGCACTTCCGCTGGGCGTCGTTGCAAATGCCGGACACGAATGCACCACGGTACAACTTGTTCCGGGCGACCGGCTCACCTTTGTCTCCGACGGAGTAGTTGAAGCCCAGGGCAGAACCCCGCCCTGGAGCGGCGACCTCTTCGGCTTCGACCTCACCCGCGCCCTCAGCGTCTTCCCCGCCCAGCGCATCGCCGATGCCGCCCGGGGCTTCGGCCAGTCCGACGACATCACCGTGGTCACGGTTGAGTTCTGCGGCGCAGAAGCTGCCGCCACGACCGCCTGATCCACTTCGGCGCGCGGGGAAACCATCCAGCCGTCCCTCTTCACATTGTGCCCTGTATACCGGCAAAAGGAGTCTTGGGCGCGGTGGCCACGCCCACCAGCGAATCCGCGCAGCCGTAGTAGAGGAACCACTCATCGTGGAAGTACACCAGCCCCTCGGCAAACGTGGTTCCGGCGGCGTATTGCCCCGTCTTCTCGTAGGGCAGCTCCGGCCTGAGAACCGGATGGTCCGCCTGCTTGATCAGGTGCGCGGGGTCGCGTGCGTCGAATAGCGCTTCGCCCGCTGCATAGGCGTTCGAGCCAAGCTCGGGATCGCCGCCCTCCACTGCATTTTTGCCGTTGTAAACCAACACGATTCCCGCGCTCGCCACCACAGGCGGCGGCCCGGTTTCAGGGAAGCCGCTGTCAAAGTGCCCCGCTCGCGGCCGCAGCAGCTCGATGGGTGCGCCTTGCGCGTCTTCTACCGGGCTCCAGTGAATCAGGTCCGCTGAAGTCGCCAGGTGGATCGCCCCTTCGCCCCAGTACATCCAGTATTTGCCGTCGATCCTGGCCGCAATAAGCCGCCCCTTGTCCGCATCGAGCCGGGTAACAATCCCCGCCGACTTGTATCTCAGCTCCGAATATTTGCCGCCCGCCGCGTTCAGAAACGCCGGCCCATGCTTGGTCCAGTGCATCAGGTCACGCGAACTCGCAATCCCCACCGAGACCAAATTGCGGTCGCGGTTCCATTGCGTATACGTCAGCACATAGGTCCCGTCTTCCGACTCCACAATGCGCGGATCCTCAACTCCACCGGGCCACTCCCGCGCCTCCTGCTTGTCTTTGGCCGGAAAAAACACCGGAGCATCCCGGCGCGTGAAGTGAATCCCGTCCGCGCTCTCCGCCAGCCCCAGCCGCGACGTGTGGCCCCCAATCGCCATCGCCCCGGAATCGTCTTCTGCACGATACAGCACAACCACCTTCCCATCCCGCACAATCGCCGCCGGATTGAAGGTGTGCAGCGCCTCCCAGTGCGCAGGAGCCTTTAAAATCGGGTCGACAAAAACAGACTCCGCTCTCGGCGCAATCACCGGATTCCCGCTCTCTGGCCGCGTGAACGGCCCAATCTGCCACGGCTGAGCCGTCTGCGCGTGCAACAGCGCCGCGCAAACCAGCGCCGCGGCCAGCACCAACCTCCCTCGCATCTTCATTCCCATTCAACCCTCATGCCACGCCCGCTAATCCAAAGCATCCTCGCCTCAGCCGTACACCTTTGCCGCGAAAGAGAATCAGCTTCCCTCATTCCGCCGCGGCAACCGAACCGGCCGCATAAAAACTCAACGCCGCATCCCCCTGTTCAAGCCTCCGCGTGCGTTCGAGTTCCCCATATCGCTCTTCCAGCCGCTCTTTCCTGCGATGCTCGGCGATCGCCAGCGCGCCCTGTGCCAGCAGCCCAGCCGCGGCCCCGCCCAGCAGTCCCAGCGTAGCCGCATACTCCTGGGCTGCATCGTAAGGCGGATCGAGAAAAACCAGATCGAAAGCCCGCGTCAGCCCCTGCTTCCCGCCCGGCTTGAATCTCCGCAGCCACCCTCCCACGCTCCCGCCGTGAATCCTGAATCCCGCCGTCAACCCCAGCCTGGCCAGGTTCCCGCGCAGCACGGCAAGCGCCACCGGAGCGCGCTCCACGAATTCCACGCTCACCGCCCCACGGCTCAGCGCCTCCATCCCCACCGCGCCCGACCCGGCATACAAATCCAGAAAATTCGCGCCAGCAATCCGCGCCGCCAGCACGTTGAAAAGCGTCTCCCGCAGCCGGTCGCTGGTGGGCCGTGTGGCCAGCCCGGCCGGCGCCTGCAGCGTGCGGGAACGAAACTCGCCGGCAACGATGCGCATCGCAGTTCAGCATACCGGACCGCGACCCACTACAATCTACTCATGCGAGGCTGGTCAATTCCGCTGGGACGCTGGATGGGCGTCGAATTGCGCGTTCACGCCTTTTTCCCTTTGCTGGCGGTCTTTTGCCTGGCGCTCAGCGTCTCCGACGGCCTGGCGCGCGGAATGGGCCTTTTCCTGGTGGTGGTTGCGGCGGTCGTGGTGCGGGAAACCGCCCGTCTGCTGGTGGCCGCCTGGCTGGGTCTGCGCCTGCGCGCCATCCTGCTGCTGCCCATCGGCGGACTCTTCGCGTACGCCAATCCCGAAAGTCAGGAGAATGCCGACCAGGGCGCCGGCCAGTTTGCCATGGCCTTCGCCGGCCCGGTCGCCAACGTGTCCACGGCGCTCGTGCTGGGGGCAACATTTCTTGGCGCGGGCGGCAATAATGTCCACCTCCTCGGCCAGCCCTTCATCACCTCCGCTTGCCTGGTGCGCAGCATGGTGTGGATGCAGGTAGGCCTGGGCCTCTTGCACCTGGTGCCCGCCTATCCGCTGGACTGCGGTCGTCTCATCCGCGGCGGTTTTGCCCGC
>DASWZM010000022.1:0-17879 GCA_036404455.1 Occallatibacter sp.
ACGCCTTGAAAACGCCTCAATTTGCCGGTGACCATACTGCGAGGGATCACCCGTTCCCATCCCGAACACGGAAGTTAAGCCTCGCTGGGCCGATGGTACTGCACGGGCGACTGTGTGGGAGATTAGGTGATCGCCGGCAATAATATTCAGCAAAAAAGACCATGCCCCGACGGCATGGTCTTTTTGCGTCCGGTGCGGATTTCCGTTCTAGCGCTTCCCCGGCCCGGCGGCGCGCACCGCCTCCGGTGCTTCGAACTGATGGAAGTTAGCCACGAAGCGGCCGGCTAGATCGGCAGCTAGCGTGTCGTAGGCCGCTTTGTCGGCCCAGGCATTGCGCGGATTGAGAACCTGCGCCGGCACGTCGGGACAGCTTACCGGGATGTGCAGGCCAAACGCCGGCTCGGTCACAAACTCCACCTTGTCCAATTGCCCGGTGAGCGCGGCATGAACGAGTGCGCGGGAGATCATGATGCTCATGCGCTCGCCCACGCCGAATTTTCCGCCGGACCAACCGGTGTTCACGAGCCAGCAGGCGGCGTCGTGCTGCTTGAGCCGCTTGCCCAGCAACTCCGCGTAGACGCGCGGCGCCAGCGGCAAAAACGGCGCGCCAAAGCAAGCTGAAAACTCGGGCACGGGTTCACGCCCCAGCCCGGTTTCGGTTCCAGCCAGCTTGGCAGTGTAACCGGACAGAAAGTGATACATCGCCTGCTCGGGCGTGAGCTTCGCAATGGGCGGCAGCACGCCAAAGGCATCGGCGGTCAAAAACATTACGTTGCGGGGATGCCCGCCCACGCCGGGCACAACGGAATTCGCAATGAAATCGATCGGATAAGCCGCCCGGGTATTCTCCGTGAGCTGAGTGTTGCTGTAATCGGGCTGGCTGGTGGCCGGATCGAGCGCGACATTTTCGAGAACTGAACCAAACCGGATCGCATGATAGATCTGCGGCTCCTTCTCTTCGCTCAGATCCGCGCACTTCGCGTAACAACCGCCCTCGAAGTTGAAGATACCGGCCGCGCTCCAGCCGTGTTCGTCGTCGCCGATGAGCCGCCGCGCCGGATCGGCCGAAAGCGTGGTCTTGCCGGTACCGGAGAGGCCAAAAAACAGAGCGGTCACGCCGTCGGCGCCCACGTTGGCGCTGCAGTGCATGGGCAGCACGTCACGCTGGGGCACGAGGAAGTTCATCACGCCAAAGATGGACTTTTTTATCTCGCCGGCATACTTTGTGCCGCCGATCAGAGCAATGCGGCAGGTGAAATCGGTGAGGATAAAGGCTTCGGAGCGGGTGCCGTCGCGCTCCGGGACGGCCTCGAACTCGGGCGCGGCGATGATGGTGAACGCGGGCTCATGTGTCGCCAAATCAGCGACTTCGGGGCGGACAAAGAGCTGACGGACGAAGAGGGCGTGCCAGGCATACTCGGTGATGACGCGGATGGGCAGGCGGTAGGCTGGGTCCGCCCCGCAGTTGAGATCCTGGACGAAGAGATCGCGCTCGCACATGTGTTTAAGGACCCGCTCGAGCAGCGCCTCGAAGCGCTCAGGCGCGATGGGCTGGTTCACGCGGCCCCAAGCGACGGCGGCATGGGTGACCGGGTCATCGACGGTGAACTTGTCTCTGGGGCTGCGGCCGGTGCGCGCGCCGGTGGTTGCCACGAACGCGCCATTGGCCGCCAGCCGGCCTTCGCCGCGCAGCAATGCGCTCTCAACCAGTTGCGTTACCGGCAGATTTCGATGTACATGGGGCCCAGCCGCCACTGCCTGCACCGCCTCCGCTATCGAGAAGCTTCCCATCGCGAGAACTCCTTCCGCGCGAATGAAAATGAGAAATAAGAGTGTATCCATTGTGCCATAGTCGGGGATCGGGGAACAGTGGTCAGTGGCCAGTTGCCGCCGGTTATTGATCAGTCGACTTTCCCTCGGAGCGATCCACGATCCTGACCGTCAGCTTCCAGTTTCCCCGGCATCCAGGCGTAATGAGCCTGAGAGCGCACGGTTCTCCATCTCGATGCGGTTGCCACGGCGCGCAGGCTTAGTTCGCAATCCGGTCCTGCAAAAGATGACTGACGTACGGGCAGTCCGAAATTGGCGCGCAATGGCGCTTATCTTGTGCTCCTGGCTCATCACCAAAGTCTTTTCGGATAATAACCGGCTTCGATCAGGCGGCGTATGCTTTCGACGGCGCGCGGGTGGTCCTCGCGGTAGGTAACGCTAAACCATGAATCGAGCGTACGCAAGACTTTCACTCGCACCTGCCCGGCCACAAGCAATTCATTCACCGTGCTGGGGATGTAGCATTCCGCCTCCAGGTCCGCGCCATTCAATTGAAGAAACTTCTGAAAGGGCTCACGCAGTTGACCAAACACCTGGGGAGTAAATCCCCACATGTTCATCGAAACGACCTCGTCCCCCGCCAGCCTCGTCTCCCGGCCTTCTGCATCGGTGTTCCGGGCATGTCCGCCATCGCGTTCGATATTCTTCAATTCGACAATGTTCTCAAGAAAGCCGTTGCCATTCACCTGGCACACTCCGCGCGCCACCGCGCCGAAGTCGGAGAGAGTATTGCGCAAAACGAACCCGGCCATCGCATAGTCCGTTGTCCCGGACTGCAAAT
Organism: Occallatibacter sp.; assembly: GCA_036404455.1. Taxonomy (GTDB): domain Bacteria; phylum Acidobacteriota; class Terriglobia; order Terriglobales; family Acidobacteriaceae; genus Telmatobacter. The sequence continues at coordinate 2,612 of DASWZM010000022.1, forward strand.
GGCGGGCCAGCGAGCGGTAGCTCTCCGCTCCATAAAAATCATCGGAATTGATCACCGCAAAGGGCTCGTGAATGGCGTTGGCGGCCATCAGAATGGCGTGCGTTGAGCCCCACGGCTTGGTGCGGCCGGCCGGCACGGGAACTCCCGGCAGGAGCTTCCCGAGTGCCTGAAAGACGTATTCGACCGCGATGCGCTTTCCAAACCGCGCGCCGACCATCTGCTTGAACGGCTGCTCATTGTCTGGGCGGATGACGAACACGACCTTACCGAACCCGGCACGGTGGGCGTCGTAGATCGAATAGTCCACGATGGTTGCGCCATCGGGTCCAACCGGTTCGAATTGTTTCAGGCCGGAGTAACGGCTGCCCATGCCGGCGGCCAAGACGAGAAGCGTTGGAGTGCCCATTGGTTTCATCCTTTCCAGGGTTCAGTTATACGTGGTTTCTTTGGGCAGGCTGCCGAGCGTGAGTACTTCGAACAGGGCGAGAGGGAAGTCATGTGCCCGTTGCACCCCAGGCACAATTATCGGGTGACCCTGAAGCTTAAGCTTCAAGCCATTTCTATGCGGTTCGCGGGTGCGGAGGTTCAGCTCCATGGTCTTGAAGCGAACCAGATGTTCTGACAGAACAGCGGTCTTCATGGCGAGAAGCCTCTGGTACAGCGAAGCGTGGAGCGGAGCATAACCATGACTGCGCTTCCCGTGCACTCGTTTTGTACGGCAGAAGTTTACCACTCCACGAGATGAATAGGGGACATCTAACCTTGGTCTGCCCGATGAATCTTACCCCGGAGCGTGTTCATGTGGCGCAGCGTTGAACAGCCCAGTATTTCTGCACCATCGGAGGCTCAACTTTCGGAGGGTCAGCAATCCGGGAGTTGACCCGATTTCGGATTAATCCCGTGGGGTGGGCATCTCAGGGCTGATATTCAGGGCGCAAGGACAGAGTGGCGATTCAGGCTGCCTCGGGGCATGGACTTCGTTCCCAATTGGATGGGCGTTGGCCTGGTTGTCGATGAGTGGGATTTGAGCGCGGATTCTGTTGGGGTTCAAACCCCACCCTTCCGGACCGCGTCGTTTTTTTATGAGTTTGCGGCGCGGCTGAGGCCGCGCCCTTTCAAAGCGGCGCATGCGCGACTCTTTCATTGACAATCGACTCCGCAAACCTCTCCTTGACAATCTAGGAGAGTGTGGTTATTCTCTTTCCTAGAACGGCTAGGAAAGAGTGGGGGAGAGATGGATGGCGAACGAAAAAGTCGACAACCAGATTGATTTGCTGCAGGGGACGCTGGATTTGCTGATCCTTAAAGCCGTGTCGCTGGGGCCGCTGCATGGGTATGGAGTGCTGTTGCGCATCCAGCAGATTTCGGGCGAGGAACTGGTGATTCTGCAGGGGTCGCTGTACCCGGCGCTTTATCGTCTGGAGCACCAGGGGGCGATCGCGAGCGAGTGGGGTGAAAGCGAGAACAACCGGCGGGCCAAGTACTACCGGCTGACCCCCGCGGGGCGCGATCGGCTGGGCGAAGAGACCGTCAAGTGGAACCGCATGGCCGGGATCATCGGGACGATTTTGAGCGCGACGCCGGAGGGGGCATGAGGAAGACAGTGACTGGGGACTAGGGACCAGGGAAGAGAGGAACTATGAGTTTGCGTTCAGTCTTTGCCCGAATTGTTGCTCAACCGCGCTCGTGGCTGCGCGCCTTCGTCCGCCGCGAACGCCTGGAGGAGGAGATGGAGGCTGAGCTTGCCACCCATCTCGAATGCCTGACCGCCGACCTGATTCGCGCGGGGCATGCGCCGGATGAGGCGGCGCGACGGGCGCGGATCGCGCTGGGAGCGGCGACGGTCCACAAGGAGGGAATGCGTGCGTCGCTGGGGCTGCGCTGGTGGGATGAATTCTGTGCGGACCTGCGCTTTGGGGTGCGTATGCTGCGCAAGAGCCCGGGGTTTACGGCGGTTGCGGCGCTGTCTCTCGCTCTGGCCATCGGCGCCAATACCACCATCTTCTCCGTGGCCAAGGGAGTGCTCTACGACCGGCTGAACGTGCCCCATGCGGAACAACTGAGGATGCTGGTTTGGAATGGCAACGGTCATGAAGCCGTGCACAGCATGTGGGGCCAATTCGATTCAACGCCGGAAGGAGGGACGACCAGTTCGGCCTTCTCCTATCCGGCTTACCGGGAGCTGCGCGCACACAACCCGGCAATGCTGGACCTGTTCGCATTCAAACCGGACAGCATGAACGCGACCATCCGCGGAACTGCGCGACGGGTGCAAACGGAGATGGTTTCTGGGAACTATTACGCCGGTTTGGGGGTGCGGCCGGAGTTGGGCCGGGTAATCCAGCCGTCGGACGATGCGGCGCCCGGCGCAGGAACGGTCGCGGTGATCAGCTATGGGCTTTGGGAGCGGGAGTTTGGCCGTTCGCTGTCGGTTCTGGGCCAGACAATCACATTGAATGAGGCGGTGCTGACCATCGTTGGCGTTAACCCCCGCGAATTTACGAGTGCCGAGAACGTTCAGGTCTCGCCGGATGTGTTTGTGCCCCTGAGCATGATTCCGGTGATCGATCCGAAGGGCAAGACCTCGTTGCTGAACGATCCGAACATGTGGTGGGTCAGCATCATGGGCCGCGCCAAGCCCGGCGTCAGGGACTCGCAGGCGCAAGCTGCGCTGGCATCGCAACTGGACGCGGCGGTGCGCGGGACCATGCTGTTGAAGCCCGGCGAAACCGTGCCTCGCCTGGTGCTTTTGGATGGCAGCCGCGGAGATCACTTTGACGACAGCGATTTCAAGAAGCCGGCATTTGTGCTGCTCGCGCTGACCGGTTTTGTCCTGCTTTTGGCCTGCGCCAACATTGCCAACCTGCTGCTGGCGCGCGGGGCGCAGCGGCAGAGGGAGATGAGCGTCAGGCTGGCCCTGGGCGCGGGGCGCACGCGTATTCTGCGCCAGATGCTGACCGAGAGCCTGTTGTTGGCGGCGATGGGAGGATTGGGCGGGTTGCTGCTGGGCTACATGAGCCGCAACGCGATTCCCAGGCTTCTGACGAACGCCTGGGAGGCGACCCAGTTCAACATTCATTTCGATTGGGGCGTGTTTGGCTTTACGGCGGGAGTCACACTCGCGACCGGGCTGCTGTTTGGGGTTGCCCCAGCCGGGATGGCTGCATGCGCCGAGGTTGGAAGCAGCCTGAAAGATACCGCGCACACCGCAACGCGCCGCCGCAGGGGGCTTGGAGGCAAGGCCATCGTCGGCTTTCAGATCGCACTGTCGACGCTGCTGGTGGTGGGCGCCGGCCTGTTCCTGCGGACCCTCTTCGCGCTCCGCTCTGTCGATGCAGGCTTTCGCACCGATCACCTGATCCTGTTCTCGATCAATCCGCCGGCCGGACGTTACGCCGCAGGCAAGGATGTCCAATTACACACGCGACTTGAGGAGGGTTTTGCCGCCGTTCCGGGTGTGCAGGCGGTGACGGCGGCTTCCGTGGCGTATATCGGCAACGGGATGTCAAACGATGTTTTTCTGCTGCCTGGGGAAAGCATCGACCGAGACAAGAAGCAAGCCGAGGACTTCAACCTGGTGGGAAACAATTTCTTCGCCGCCATGGGCATACCAATGATCGCCGGACGAACCTTCGGCCCGCAGGATTCGGCTACATCGGCCAAAGTGGCCATCGTCAACCAGAGCCTCGCGCGGAAGAGGTTTCCTAACGAAGACCCCATCGGAAAGGTGTTCAAAGCGGGGGATGCTACGGGTGGTTGGGTGCGGATTGTGGGCATTTGCGCCGACACACGCTACATGAACCTGCGCGACGCCCCTCCGCCCCAGTTTTTCATGCTGTACCGCCAGCAAAGTGAGATCGGCGGCATAAATTATGCGATCCGGACCCGCATGGAGCCTGCGGCTCTGGTGCCTGCGCTGCGCCAGGTTGTGCAACAGGCCGACCGCGATCTGCCCATAATCGACATTCGCACCCAGCAGGAACAGATCGACGCCACCATGCAGATGGAGCGCGTCCTGGCGTCTCTCACCGCCGGGTACGGCCTGTTGGCGCTGGCGCTGGCATGCGTTGGCATCTACGGGATCATGGCGTATTCGGTGGCCAATCGCAGAAATGAGATCGGCATTCGGCTGGCGCTGGGGGCGCAGCCGGAACAGGTGCGGGAGATGATTCTGCGGGAGAGTACCCGGCTTGCGGTTGCGGGGATCGTTGTGGGTGTGGGCGCGGCGCTGGTGCTGACGCGGCTCGTGAAGTCGATGCTCTACGGTATTCAGCCTTACGATCCCCTCACCCTGTCGGCAGGCGTATTGCTTTTGCTGGGGGTGGCGTTGGCGGCAAGCTGGATTCCAGCGCGGCGGGCGGCGGGCGTGCAGCCTATGGATGCGTTGCGGCACGAGTGAGGCAGTGAACAGCTAACAGCGAACAGCCCACCGTTGACCGAGGAACTGTTGGCTGTAAGCTTTCTGCTAATTGCTGCTCTCAGGCGATCACGGGAAGCGTGGGCATCGCGCCCAGGTCTTTGGCCTCGGCGACTACGGCGTCCAGATGGTCGAGCACCTCGGGGACGGTCATGGTGTAGATCTCGCGGCGGGAGTCGTAGCCCTCTTCGACCAATTGCTTGAGATAGCGGCCGGCGATCTGGGCGGCGAGCTGGTCGGTGATGACCTTGCCGGAGCGCTGCTTCTGCCGGCCCCATGCCTCGAGGGGCAGGGCGATCCACATGGGGCGGCCGCTGACGTCGAAGCGAACATCGACCGCGTCGGCGTGGCGGGTGGCGATGGCCACAATGGTGCCCTTCCAGCAGCAGTGCAGGTCCTCGCCGCTCCAGCGCTCGGATACGTGGAAGTCTTCGTACATGCAACTAGCCTATCGTTCCGGCGGTTGAAGGGCAAGCTGCGCGAGCGAGGTTCTTCGATTCCGGACTCTATTTGGGGTCCAGATGCAAGAGGGAGGCATTTTCCCGGCCAGGGCCTCTTCAATCGCTCCGGTCTGCCGATGAACCGGGCAGGGGAACGGCCAACCATGCAGATCACGATCACTGTCTCCGACGCAATCGTCCGCGAAGCTGGGGTTCGCGGGCTCCCAGTCATCGATTTTGTGGAATCGCTGATCGACAAGGGAATGTCTGCAGCTTCGGAGCGTCCGGTGCTGTCGAGCGCGATCGAGCGCATCCGCGCCCTTCGTTCCGCAACCGCTGGCCGCAAGCAATAGGGAAATCCGGGGCTCTGTGCAGGCGGCCAGGTTCGCGGCAGGTGGACGCTGCTGTTGGCGCGCTGATAGACTAATAGGGTTGCAGTGGAAGTGCCCTAAACCGACCGGACCCGCCTGCAAGTGTAGAGACGAAGGACAAGAAGAGACCCCGTGGATACTCAAACCCGTCACGCCCTCAAAAAGGACAAGTTTGCCCAGGCTACTGCCAGCAGCGTTAGCTGGGTCAGTGGACACCGCTCCGGCGTTCTGCGTTGGGCCATCAGTGCTGCCGTCGTTCTTGCCGTGGTCGTTGGCGGGCTGATTTTCTGGAGCCTGCGCTCGGCCGCGGCCGACAGCGCGCTGGGCGCTGCCCTTGACACCTACGACGCGGCGCTGGCGGTGCCCGGCGCTCCGGCCGAAAATGGCGTCTACGCGACCGCGGCCGACCGCTCCAAGGCTGCCAACAAGCAGTTTGTTGCCGTGGCCCAGCAGTATGGCTGGCTGCCCGAGGGCGCCAAGGCGCACTATTTTGCCGGTATTACCGACCAGGAACTGGGCCAGACCGCTTCTGCGGAGACGGAGCTGAAGCAAGCCGCCGGGGCCTGGAATTGGGGGGACCGCAACCTGTCGAACCTGGCCAAGCTGGCCCTGGCGGGGCTTTATCACCGCACGGCCCGCGATGCACAGGCAATCGATCTCTACAACGCTCTGGCCGCCAAGCCGTCGGAGACGGTTTCAGCCAGTGTGGCGCAGCTTGATCTGGCCGACCTGTACGCAGCGGCCGGCAAGCAGGACCAGGCCCGCGCCATCTGGGCCAAGGTGAAGGACGCCGACAAGGATGGCGCCGCCGGCTCCATCGCCGCGCAAAAGCTCGCCCCCAAGCAGTAGAGCGGACAGCGTTCCGGAGTCACTCGCGGGGCCTCGGCTTCGCGAGTTTTCTTTTGCAGGCTTCCCAGCCTTGCCGCAAAATTCCGCCCCACGGACGAGGACCTGTCCGCGGGGGCCCGGGGCACGGCAAGGACGGGGTACCCATTTTTTTGTGGGACAGGCAGCTTTAGGCAAGTCCGAAGGCGATGAGGCGAGCATTTTCCTCCCCGTGTGCGTCTGGTTCGGTATGAGCGCCGGCCAGGCAGTATTCTCAGGTTGGATGGAGATTCCAAAAAGCGCTGTGCACGATCAAGCCCGCCAGCACGCGGAAGAAGAGACGTTCGCGGCACTGGTCAGCCAGTTCGCCGGCACCCTCTATCGCGTGGCCTATTCCGTCCTGCGCAACTCCTCCGATGCGGAAGACGCGGTCCAGGAGACGTTTTTGCGGGTGCTGCGGCATAGGGATACGCTGGACGAAGTGCGCGACCGGCGGGTGTGGCTGATCCGCATCGTGTGGAATATCGTGCTGGACCGCAAGCGCCGCGCCAAGACGCGCCCGGAGACCGACGACGTGGCCGAACTGGCCCGCGTGCTGCCTTCGGGCGGTCTGAGCGCCGAGGAACGCGCCGCCGCGACACAATACCACGCCCATGTGCTGGCCTGCGTGGAGCAACTGCCTGCCAAGGAGCGCCAGGTGCTCATGCTTTCGGCCTTCGAGGAATTTACCAGCGTGGAGATCGCCTCCGTGCTGGGTATTACCGAGTCCAGCGTCCGCTCGCGGCTGTTCAGGGCGCGGAACCTGATGGCCGGGCTGCTCGATCATGTAAGGCAGTAGTCAGTAGTAAGTGGCCAATTTTCGGTTGCTCGACCAGGCAAGGAGTTTGCGATGAACTACCCATCTCCGAACGGCTTTTCGAACGATTCCGGCGCCGATTTCGGCTCCGGGCTCAGCCCCGCGGAAACCACCCTGCGTCTGATCGCCAGTCTTCCTGTGCCCGCTGGCCTGGAGGACCGCGTCCACGCCGGGCTGCTCGCCGCTCCGCGCAGACGACGCCTTCTCGCCTGGCCTGCGGCGTTTACGCCGGCGAGCGCATGGGTGCGCAGTGCGGCCGCGGCTGCCATTGTGTTTGTGGTCGCGGGCGGCGGATGGGGCATTTACTCGCGCGTTCTGCCGGGCCAGCCGGCCAGGGTGATCGCCCAGCCGCCGCACGGGCCCTCGTCCGGTGGTTTTTCCAGCGCCGGAGCCATGCGGACGCCGCAGACGCTCAATGGGCCGGTGGTGGCCCATCCGGCGACGGCTCAACCTCCCAAAGCCAAGGTCCCTGCCAAAGTCCCGGCGCGGCCCGCGACCACGCCGCTTCACGGCGCACAGTCCACGGCAGCCAGCAAAATCGACGCTCCGGCCGCCGCGCCTGCGGTGCAGTAGAGCCTTCCCCTGTGCGGCCCCTTAGGCCCCTTATTTGATGTTGGTAATCGCCCGGATCACCATCCCCAGAAGGGCCATCGCGACAGCGCCCCAGAACGCGGGAACGAATCCACGCACATGGAAGCCGGAAACCATGCTCGACGCCAGCAGGATCATCAGGCCATTGATGACCAGTAGGAAAAGCCCGAATGTAATGATGCTGAGGGGGAAGGTGACGACCTTCAAGAGCAGGCCAATCGTCATGTTCAGCAGACCGATGACCAGCGACGCGACCAGCGCAGGCCAAAGTCCAGCCACGTTGAAGCCTGGCACGAGCCTGGAAACAATCATCAGGGCGAGAGCATACAACAGCCATTGAAACAGCAGTGCTAACATGCATCCTCCTTGAATCGGCCGGCGTGGCCATCTGCGTCGGGGCAATTCGCTCCGGAACGCCGCCTCTGCACCAAGGAATCAACCATTAGCCATAGGTTATAGCATGAAAGAGAAGAGTCTAGACCGCAGCCGGTTGACTTTGAGGGTTCCCAACCTTTCCCGCGCTTCCAGTGTCCAACAGACGGTGATCGTTGCGCTTACAGGCCCAGCGAAGCCCCGAGGGAATGCTTTCTTGTATGGTTTGAGCGATTTGTGCCGGGCGGGGTTGCCTCTGCCTCTGACCCTGTCTCTGTTTCTGGCCCCACAATCCCCGGCCCAGGAGCCGGCAAATCCGCCCTTGCCTGAAATTCACCAGCTCATGCGAGAGGTGCAGGAGCACCAGAAGCAGCTCGACAAGGTGCGCGAGAACTACACCTACACCTCCCTGCAGACCACCCAGGACATCGACGCCAACGGCCATGTGACCCAGACCAAGACCTTGGAGAACGAGGACTTCTTTGTCAGCAGCCACGTGATTGAGCGCACCGTGAAGAAGAACGGCAAGCCGCTCGACGACCACGAACAGCAGAAGGAGACCGGGCGCGTAACCAAGTGGGTGGAGAAGGCGGAGAAGACCCCGAGGGATCAGCCTCTGGAAGGGCAGCAGATCAGCATCAGCCGCGTGCTGGAGATCATGGACGTGCGCAATCCGAGACGCGAGATCTATCGTGGACGCCGGGCCATCGTCTTTGATTTCGTGGGCCGCAAGGACGCCAAGACCCACGGCCTGGCCGAAGACGCCTCAAAGAAGATGCAAGGCACGCTGTGGATCGACGAAGCCGACCGCCAGGTGGCACATTTGGAAGTGAGCTTCGACGACAATTTCCGCGTTGCCGGCGGCCTGTTTGCCAGCATCGAGAAGGGTTCTAACTTCCGCTTCGACCAGGCGTTGGTGAACGGCGAGCTCTGGCTTCCCACCGGCGCCGAGGCGAACCTGCAGGCGCGTTTGCTGATGGTCAAGGGCATCCGCCAGCACTTTATCGAGCGCGACTACGACTTCAAGCGCTTCCACGTTGAGGCGCAGCAGGAGAAGGACGCCAAGGCCGTGCCTGAGACAAAGCCGTAGCGCGAGTCCGGCAGTGACAGGCGCCAATCCATTAAAGTGGAACCATGTTTGTGCGCCGCATCACAGTGCAGCGAATCGACGCCTCTGGCGCGTCGCATCTGTGCCCCATTCGCTGGATCGACAACTTCGCCATGCGCAACTTCACCAACGACAAGCTCTTTGACGACACGCTTCCCTTGGCCGATGGGCTGCTCGAAGCCGGCAACCGCGTTCCTCTTGATTGCCTTCAGCCTGCCCTGGAAGACTGGTTTCGCCGCAAAGGCTACCTGAAGCCGGAAGAGCGCCTGGAGGTAAAAGAGATTGGCTAGGAGAACTTCGGTCAAGTTCCGGGGATAGATTCTTGGCCAGTACCAGCGTTCGCTCGGAGGCTAAAGGCCAAAATTCCATTTGCCCAACAAGAGGCGCCGCTAAAGCCGCGCCCTTGCAAGGCAGCGCAAGGTACGAATTCCTTCGACTTGCGCCGGGATTCCCTAAGCGGCCCCTTCATGGTGCACCCCGGCGCCGCCCCAGAGCTGAAACTCGCCCTCGCGGCGAGCCTTCAGGCCGGAGTTCACTTCGCCCCCTGCCAGGTCCCAGCTCAGCAACTGCTCGGCGGCTGCCTCAAACCGGCCGCAGTTCAGAGCCTTCAGCAGCGTGGAAGAAGACAGCCTCCCAGCGCCCAGGTTGAAGCAGAAGTCCACCAGCGCGTCGAATTGGCCCTGGCTCAGCGCCACCTTCGCCAGCCGCTGGACGGCCTGCTCGGCGTCTCGCGCGTCGCCCGCCAGCAACAGGGCAGCCTGCAGTTCAAAGATGCCGTTGGGAAAGGATTCATGAGGCAACAGACGGTGACCATAGCCAATGGTCGGAATCCCCGCCACACCCAGGTAGGTCCGGCCGCGAAAACCCTATGACCTCTTGATCAACTCCAGCCCCGCCGCGCTCAGTTGCACTGTTCCCCCGCTCCTGGCCCCGCATAGCCTTGGCTTCTGTCGGGCCAATTTCACGCTAGCAGGATGTTGGAATTAATCTGCAAACCGGCCGGAATCTCACGCTTGAGACTCGAGTGGAGCCCGGCGGGCGGTTTGCCGGTGAGGGCCTCAAAGTCCACCAGGATGGCCGTCAGCGCGTCATCGAAGTTGCGGTCGTGGGTCCTTTGCAGGAAGGCGATTTCAATGGACTCGGTGAATGCCCACAGAACATAGTGGGTCTTGCGATCATAGACCACCAGCCGGAACATGGGCACCGGGTCGGATGCGCCATTGACCTTGCTGCCCTTGGACGGGCCGTTGGGCGCGGTGAGCTGCAACTCCAGCACCAGGTCGGCGTCGGCCGGATCGTCCACGAGCTCGTACTGGCCTGCAGCCTTTAGCCCTGCGAACAACTGATCGTAGCCGCGATTCGGATCGCCGCTGAAGGGCGACGGAAACAGCCCGCTGTCTGCACCGGCGTTGGAGACGAAGATCTTCCTGGCCGCGCGGATGGCAGGCGGGACAGGGCCCGGGACCGTGGCAGCCGGCTGTTGGGCTAGGGCGGCAACCGCGGTGAGAAGTGCGGCGCATATGGCGGTGCGAAATCCGAAACCAATACTCTTCAACGGGATAGCCTCCTGGCGTTGCAAACTGCTTCCGTTCGAGAAGACGCCGGCGGCGACGAGTTTGTTTCTCCGTCTACGGAGCATTCTTCCCTGGTGGGCTATCCCTTCGGTTGGTTGGCCCCGAAGCGCGTTTTTGGGCTCTTGGCCGATCGAGGGGCGCTGAGCGTTCGAGGCTCCAAATCGGGCCACCGGGCTCGGAAATAGTTTTTTTGCACCACTTTTAGTGCAAAATGCAAGTCGAAGATATGGAATGGCTTATCGGCAATGCCTCGGAAAACTTGAGGGTTTTCTAAAAAATCTCCGCGCATTCCTCGTCCATGGGTGTTCAATAGGGTACACATTTAGTAAAATGGGAAGATGGTAATAAGACGAAAATCACGCAACATGAACCTGAAAACTCCATTCCGCGTTTGTCTGCTGGCGGGAGTTTCTTCGGTTGCTCTGGTCTTTGTGGCGGTTACGCTGTCCACACCGGCCGTGCAGGCGGATGTCCGTCTTTCCAGACCGGCGGCAACCGCACCTCCCGGAATTCCGGCCGACAGTCCCACGCCGGATTTCCATGCGCTGCGAAATGCAGCCCCGGAAACCGCCCGTGAAAAGCGGGCCGATATCCTTCACGGCCTCGCCTCCTGGTATGGCGGGGTGTTCAACGGACGGCGCACCGCAAGCGGTGAAACGTTCGATATGAATGCGATGACGGCCTGCCATTCCACCCTGCCGTTCGGCTCCGTGGTGCGGGTTGTCAACCTCAGGAACAAACGCTCCGTCGTGGTCCGCATCACCGATCGCGGCGACTTGATTGGCGAAGGACGCATCATCGACCTTTCCTATGCGGCGGCCGAAAAGCTGGCGATGACCACGTCCGGGCTTGCCCACGTCGATCTCGAAGTCATCTCCCTGGGCGGAACGCACGCCCGGAAATAAACAACCACGCACCTTCCATACGACGACGGCCAGCCTTGGAACTGGCCGTTCAATCCTAATCCAAGGCTGAGGCGGAGGCGGCGGAATCCGCGTCCTTTCAATGCAGTGCGCTTATTTGGTCTAAGATTCTCTACTCGGTGTCGGGCAGCTTGTACGGCTTTTGCAGCCATTGGCGCGCCTCGTTGACGGCGCCCTGGGTGTTGTCGTTGGTTTGCACCGCCAGCCGGTACTCGTTCACCGCCCGGTCACGCTGGCCGGTAATGTCGAAGATCTTACCCAGCGCGATGTGGCTCCAGACCTCGGTCCAGCGCGGCTCGCCGTCGCCCCTGAGCGCATCCCGGTAGGCATTCACACTGGCCTGGTAGTTGCGCTGGGTAAACAGCAGCTCGCCGATGCGGTAGCTGGCCAGCGAACTCTGCGAGTTGGCTTCCAGGGCTTTTTGATACTCGGCCAGCGCCCCGCTCAGGTCGCCCTGCGCCACCAGTTGCTGGCCCTTGAGGATGGCGATGCGCACCTGCAGGTCCGGCGTGGCTTTGAGCACCCAATTGCCGGGATCGATGGCGATCCGGCGCGGTCGGCCGAAGGTGTCTACCACGTACTGCGTGTCGGTGCCCACCACGTCGATCTTCTGGGTTTCGGTCTTACCGTCGGTCTCGACGCGCAGCTCGACTGGCATCCGGAACAGGTCAAGGTCCTGCTGAATTTCGCCGATGGTGCGGAAGCCCTTGTTGTTCCCCAGCCGGTAGACGGCGTACTTGTTGGTAAATACGGGCGCGCCCGTGCCGTCGATCCACTGCGCAAAGAACGCGGTCAACTGCTGCTGGCTCTGCGCCTCGGCCACCTTGACGAAGTCCGAGGAGCGCAGGCCTTGGTCGGTGTACTGGCTCAGTGCCCCCTTCAGCGTGGCCAGAAATGCCTTGTCGCCAATCTCCCAGCGCAGCATGTGGAATACCATGGCGCCCTTTTCCAGCGTCATCGACTGGAACTCGGGCGAGAAGGGGCTCAGCCGCGAGACGCTAGACAGGGGAATGGTGTCGTAGGCCAGGGCCCCGGCCGACACGTCCTGCAGCGCTGTGCGCATGGCATTCCTGCCGCTCTCATCCTCCACATACATCAGTTCGCCGTAGCGGGCCATGCCGTTGGTGATCCAGGCGTCGTTCAGTGTCCGCGGGCTCACCTCGGAACCCCACCACTGGTGCGCAATGGTATTGGCAAGGAGGCGTACGCCGCTCTTGTCGCTCAACCGCGAACCCAGAATCGCCGCCAGCTCCGGCGCCCAAACCGCCGGCAACGTGTCGTCCGGCAGCTCCACGACGTTTAAATGGCTGGACTCCAGCGCCCCAAAGCTGTCGGTAAAGAAGTCATACTCTTTGGCCGCCGTCTGCGCCAACTGGTTGCCTGCCTGCTGGTGGCTCACCGTCAGGTAGACCTTCACGTTTCCCGGCCCCGCCGAGACCGGACCCACATACCGCCCGGCAATCACGGTTCCTGGAAATCCGGGCTTGTTCCAGTTGAAGTCGTACTGGTCGCCTTTCTTCCCGTCGGCCAGCGTCACCGGCTTCGATGCTCCCTGGCTGCCGCTGGCAAACACCTTCATCCCTTGCGGGACGCGGATATGCATCTCCGCTGTGAACCTGTCGGTCTGGTAGCCGGTCATGGGAAACCAGCGCGCGGGGTAGAGCAGATAGGTGATCGGCTCCTGGATGGCGGCCAGTTTGAGGCCCTCGACCGGGCCGTCCTCGTTGCCGGTGATCATACCTTCGTACTCGAAAGTCCAGTGTGATACTTGTCCTTTCGTAAACGGGGCAGCCGGGGTCACCCGAATGGTCCCGTCCGCCGACCGCTCGCCGGTGAGCAGCTTGCCCGTGTCATCGGTAATTTTGGTCACCTTGAGGGCCGGGTGAAAGCCAAAGGCCACCAGCTCCAGGGTCTCCGGCGCACTAAAAGTCACCACTACCTTTGCCGCCAGGTGGTGCGTGGCAGGGTCCAGCTCGGCGTTGATCACGTAACCGGTGATGGCGAGTGCCGGCCTCTCGAGCCTTTGTGCTGCCAGCGGAGCCATCATCAGGAGGGTGCAGGCCATGGCGCCTGCCAACGCCAAATTCCTCAACATTCTCACTCTTTCAAGCATCGCAGTCATTATCGCAGCCACCGGTCTTGTTTCATTCCCCACAAATGCCGGGCGCCCCAGAGTCTTCCGCCGCGGCGGAAAGACCTGGGAAACCACAAATCTCACTCCGGCCGAACTCAGGATTGCACCGTTTCTTCGTTGCGCGCCGGGGATACGGTTCCAAGCACTTCCAGGGTAATCGCCGCCACCCGTTCGATGGCGCCGCCGCTTTCTCCCGCCTGACGGGAATGCAGCAGACCACGAATGGCCTTGAGCTCCTTCATCATGGACTCGCGGGGATCCCCGTCCGGTAGCAGCCGCTCCATCTGTTGGACGATTTTTGCCGCCACGAAGTCATTCTGGATCAGCTCCGGCACCACGCGCTTGCCGGCAATCAGGTTGGCCATGGCCACGTGGGGCACCTTGACCACCAGTTTGGCGATGCCATAGGTTAGCCACGAAACCCGGTAGACCACGACGAAAGGATTGCCGGTCAGCGCCGCCTCCACCGTGGCCGTGCCGCTGGCAACCACCGAGGCCCGGGCGTGCAAAAGCGCCACGCGCGCATCCTCCACCAGCCGGATGTCCAGGCCGCGCCCCCGCCCTTCCACCACGGCCAGCACGGCTGCCCGCTGCTCCGCGCTCAGGGTTGCGGCCAGCGGCAACATGTACTCGAACTCCCTGAACTCTCGATGTCCTTTCAGTTCCGGTTCTTCCAGGCCCCGCGCGGCCTCCAGCATCTCCGGCAAATTGTCGCGAATCTCCTTGGGCCGGCTGCCCGGCAGCAGGCCGATCCAGGTTCTCGCAGGATTCAGGCCGTTCTCCGCGGCAAACTGCTCACGGCTGACGGCCGGCAGCGGCAGCTCCGCCAGCGGATGGCCCACAAACTCCGCCTTCACGCCCCGCTCCCGGTAAAACGGCTCCTCGAAGGGGAAGATGACCAGCATTTTGCGGATGTATTTCTGCACCAGCTTGATGCGGCGTCTCTTCCAGGCCCACAACTGCGGGCTCACGAAGAAAATCACGGGAACGCCCAGGCGATGGAACTCCCGGGCCAGCTTGAAGTGAATGTCGGGAAAGTCGATGAGCAGGGCCACGTCGGGCCGCCGATCATGAATCGAGTGCTTGAGCTTGCGGAACTCGCGGTAGATGCGCGGCAGGTGGCGAAGGACTTCGGTAATGCCCATCACCGCCATGTCTTCCGAGCGCACCACGCGCTCCAGACCGGCAGCGGCCATGCGTTCTCCGCCCATGCCGAAGAATTGCGCCTTTTCGCCCCTGGCCGCCAATTGTTTTTTCAGCGCTTCGATCAGGAGCGCCCCGTAGTGCTCGCCGCTGGCCTCGCCTGCCGAGATGAAGATGGTGGGGGACATCAAGCTCGCGCCGCCTCTTCGTGTGCTGCAAACATCATAGCGGACGACCTGATATCCGTGGACCACGCTGGCTGCAATGAAGGGTGACCAGCAAGTGCTTAGGAATCTGGAAGAGACGGAGCACCCTATCAGACAGCTCAAGAAAGCTTTGTCTAGGTGACGGAGTCCTCGGAACCTGCCCAAAAACCTGCAAGGCCGGATAGTACTACAGTTGTAGATCGCTCTTTCCGGAGGGAGCCGGGGGCTTCAGCCCCCGGAAAAAGCGCGAATTGCCGGGGCCTTCAGGCCCGGGCTTTTGCCCCTTTCTCGACGACAGGAAGCAAGTA
>DASWZM010000023.1:0-3494 GCA_036404455.1 Occallatibacter sp.
CGCAGTTGATTGCCTTCCAGATTCACGCCGAGCAGGGTTTCGAGCAGGAGCCGATACATCCAACCCGCGGAACCGGTGTACCACGTCCAACCGCCGCGACCGATGTGGGGCGCAACGGCATAGAGGTCCGCGGCGACAACATAGGGTTCGACTTTGTAGGTGGCGATTTGGTTGGAGGTGGCACTGTGGTGAACGGGGTTGAGCAGGGCGAACAAGTCCCAGGCCTGGTCGGTATCCCCCCTCAGCGCAAAGGCGATGGCGGTCCAAATGGCGCCGTGAGTGTATTGGCCGCCATTTTCGCGCACCCCAGGGAAATAGCCTTTGATGTAGCCCGGATTGAGGGAGGACATATCGAAAGGGGGATCGAATAGCTGGATCAATCCGGTGTCGCGGTGGACAAGGCGCTCGTCCACGGCTTGCATGGCCTGGCGGCTGCGCTCGGGATTACCGGCGTGGCTGATGACCGACCAACTTTGCGGTAGGGAATCAATCTGACATTCCGGATTGGTACGGGAGCCAAGAGGTTCTCCGTTGTCGAAGTACGCGCGGCGATACCATTGGCCGTCCCAGGCCTGTTGCTCGATGTTGTGTTGCAGTTGCTGGGCTTGGGCGAGGCAACGCTCGGCAAAGACAGTGTCGTTGCGTCGGCGCGCCAATTCGGCAAATTGGGTCAGCACATCGTAGAGGAAGAAAGCCAGCCAGACGCTTTCGCCGCGCCCGGCTTCGCCCACCAGATTCATCCCGTCGTTCCAGTCGCCGCAACCCATGAGCGGCAAGCCATGCTGGCCGAATTTAAGGCCGCGTTCGATGGCGCGAACGCAATGTTGATACAGCGAGCCCGACGCTTCGGAGCAATTGGGCAGGTCATAGTATGAATCCTCCTCCGGCTTGAGGGGGCGGCCTTCGAGAAAGGGAATGGATTCGTCGAGCACGCCGGTGTCGGCCACGCACGCGACGTAGCGGCAGGTGACGTAAGGCAGCCACAGATAATCATCCGAGATATGCGTGCGCACGCCGCGACCGGCAGGAGGATGCCACCAATGTTGCACGTCGCCTTCGCGGAACTGATGCGCCGCGGCGCGCAAGAGATGCTCACGGGTGAGGGCGGGCTCGGCATGCACCAGTGCCATCACATCCTGCAATTGGTCGCGGAAGCCGAAAGCGCCGCCGGATTGGTAGAACCCGGTGCGAGCCCACAGGCGCCCGCTCAAGGTCTGATACAACAGCCAGCCGTTGGCCATCACATTAACGGAGGGTTCGGGGGTTTCGACCTGCACGGCGCCAAGCGTCCGATTCCAATATTGCCAGACGCCTTCGAGGGCGCGACGGCTGGCCTCAGCGGGGCGGAAGCGGCGGATCAGGGTTTGGACTTCAGCATCGCTCCGCCCCACCCCGAGGCGGAAGCTGGTTTCCCGTTCTTGCCCGGCGGGCAAAGCAAGAGTCACCTGCACTGCGGCGCAAGGGTCCAACCCCGCTCCTGTTTTTCCTGAAAGCCGCGTCCGCTTGAGGGCCGCCGGATTGGACAGGGTTCCGTTGCGGCCGAGAAACTCCCTTCGATCCCCGGTGAAGGTTCGCGTGGAATCACTCACGTCCACGAAGGCGATGCGTTCGGCAAACTCGGCATTGAAAGGATTGCGTGCCAGCAGAGCGCCGGTTTTGGGGTCCACCTCGGTCTGCACGTGCAGCAGGCTTTTTTGGCGCAATTCCCCCAGCACCCATTCCCAGTAGCCGGTTACGGACAAACGGCGCGGCCGTCCCGAGAGGTTGCGCAGCTTCAGGACCGCGAACTTCACGGGCGCGTCCATGGCCACATAAACGGTCAACTCGGAGGCGATGCCGTTCTCGGTGTGTTCGAACACGGAATAGCCGAAGCCGTGACGGATGAGGTAGGGGGTTGTGCCGCGAGCGGGCAGTGGAGTGGGGGACCAGAATTGACCGGTCTGCTCATCCCGGACGTAGAAGGCTTCGCCGGTGACGTCGGTGACGGGATCATTGTTCCAGGGCGTCAGGCGAAACTCGTGGCAATTCTCGACCCAGGTGTAGGCGCTGCCGCTCTCCGAGACGACCGTGCCGAAATAGGGGTTGGCCAGCACGTTTACCCAGGGGGCGGGAGTGACCTGGTCCGCTGACAAGGTAATGACGTATTCTCGTCCGTCTGGGGTGAAACCGCCCAACCCATTATAATAGATCAATTCTGATTGCGGGAGCGCCTTGGGCGAATCGCGCGCCGGGGAGCGGGCCGGCGTGAGCAAAGGGATGATCGGATCAGGCAGCCCGGGTCGTTCCAGTTGTTCGATTAGAGTTCCGTTTTCATCCGCCAGGACCAGGCGCGCGACCGATTGGAGCAGCACCCGGTCTTCACTGGAGACCTGTTCCAGGCGCCGGACAAAGATGCCGCCCGGCTTGTCGAGCATTTGGGCTTCGATGCCTGTGGCAATCAAACTGAAGATCTGGTCCTGCAGCGGCTGGCGATACACGGAAACGTCTTCATTGAGAATCACCAGGTCAACCGGCAATCCTTTCATCCGCCAGTAGGAGTGGGCCTGGAGCACTTGCCGGACGAGCTCGATTCGGGTGGGGTCGCTGATGCGCAGCAGAACGATTGGCGCGTCGCCAGAGATGCCATAGGCCCAGAGTCCGCTTTGGCCGCGCCGGTTATTGAGCAACACACCGGGAGCGGCACGCCGGGCCGGGTTGGCATAAATCAAGGGGCCCGCCAGCCGGGCATAGAGCTGGCCGTCGGCTTCCGAAGCATTGAGGTGGCGCAGGGTGACCTGGCTGTGGGTCCAAGCGAGGTCCAGGGCCCGGTCGGCCATGCGCGGGTTGTAGTATTTTTCCACGAGCGCCAGCGCCGACTCCCGGCTTTCCGCCATGCCCATGACCAGATCAATGCGGGCGGTTCCATGGGGCGCCAAGGTGACGGTGCGCCGCAACGCGGTGATAGGATCCAGGACCGAACCGGTGGTGTTGGACAGCGGTGCGATCCCCTGCAGAGCGGCTGGCTCAGCGAGCGTCCGGCCTCGCCCGATGAACCTGCCGCGGTCGGTTTCGCAGGAGACTTCGCCCTGCTCACCGCCCTGCCCGACCATGAAATTCAACAGCCAGGGCGGTTTTTCCCCTGCGGAGTGGGGGCGGCGGGTGCAAAGCACGGCTGGGCGCGGGCGCAGGAACTCGGTTTGCACGAACAGATTGCTGAAGGCGGGATGGGAAGCGTCCGCCGCGGGAAGCGCGAGCACGACTTCGGCATAACTGGTCAGTTCGATAACGCGCTGCGCGTGGGAATGGTTGGTGAGAGTCACGCGGCGCAACTCGACATCGTCTTCGGGCGAGACGCTGATTTCGGTGTGGATTTCCATACCGGCCTGGAGCTGGCGAAACTCGGCGCGGGCTTGAGTGAAAATGGCTTCGCAACGTTTGGTGGCGCGCCGGCAAGGTTGATGGGCGGCGGACCAGAATTCGCCAGTGGCCACATCGCGCAAATAAATGAAAGTGCC
>DASWZM010000024.1:0-2390 GCA_036404455.1 Occallatibacter sp.
CGCAAGCAGGTGGGCCGCCAGGAACAGAGCGCATTCAACCCCAAGGCGCGGACGACTGCCCCGCTCAAGCTGCTTGAACGGTCGATGCACGGTCGCGTGCCGGCGCTGGTCAAGCTCAAGTACGAACTCATGGCGGAGTCCCCCTTCGGCTATTTTCGCGGCGCGGTGCCGGTGATGGCCGCGGATCTGGCCGCGCTGCCTAACACCGGCATCGTCGGCCAGCTCTGCGGCGACGCGCATGTGCGTAACCTCGGCGCCTATGCCGCACCCGACGGACGGCTGGTCTTCGACATCAACGACTTCGACGAAACCATCCGCGGGCCCTTCGAGTGGGATCTGAAGCGCATGGCCGCCTCGGTGACGCTGGCCGGCCGGGGGGCCGGCCACAAGGACTCTTCTTCCCGGCGGGCCGTCGAGCAGTGCATCGAGCGTTACACCGCCCAGATGCGCGCCTTTGCCAAGATGCCGGGCCTTGACGTGGGCCGCTATCAGGTCCACCGGCTGGGCCAGGTCGCGCCGGTGCACGCGGCGCTGTTGAAAGCCGAACGGGCCACGCCCCAGCACACGCTGGACCAGCTCACTGAGGCCGCCTCTGACAAGCCCGGCGCAGCCCGCCGCTTCAAGGAGGTCAAACCCATATTGACCCGCGTCAGCGCCTCCCAGGCCGCGGCCGTGCTGGCCTCTCTGGGGCCTTACCGGGAGATGCTGGAGCCGCAGCGGCGGCACCTTTTGTCCTTTTACCGCCCCGTGGACGTGGCCTTCAAGGTCGTTGGAACGGGCTCGGTAGGCCTGCGCGACTACTGCGTCTACTTCGAAGGCAACGGACCCAACGACCCGTTGTTCCTGCAGATCAAGGAGGAGCCGGCGTCAGCCTACGCGCCCTATCTGCCCGACGCTCACCCCGCTCACCACAACGGCCAGCGCGTAGCCGAGGGACAGCGCGCCATGCAGTTGCAGTCCGATCCATTTCTCGGCTGGACGCACATCGGCGGACGCCAATACATGGTGCGCCAGCTCAACGACCACAAGGGCTCCATCGACCTCAATGACCTTGTCGGCGCCGGCCTGCAGGCGTACGCCGAGGTCTGCGGCGAGCTGCTGGCCCGCGGCCACGCCCGTTCCGGCGATTCTCTGGTCATCGCCGGATACCTGGGCACTGGCGACGGCTTTGTCGAGGCGCTGGGCAAGTTTGGCCTCCTCTATGCCGACCAGACCGAGAAGGACTGGGAAGATCTGCGCCGTTCCCGCAAAGCCGGGACCAAACCTTAGGAGACTCGCATGAATCGCCGCACATTCGCGCAATCCCTTGCCGCGGCCGCCCTCGCCGCCGCTGCACCGCCTCTGCCCGCTGCGCCTCTCACTGGCGCGGCCCAGCCACAACGCGTTGCCCCTCCATTTCCGCTCTCGGTCATGCTCTGGACCGTCTTCAACGATCTGCCCTTCGAACAGCGGCTCGCCAAGGTCGCCGAAGCCGGATACAACAAGATCCAGCTCGTGGGCGAATACAACGCCAAAAACTGGTCCCAGGCCGACTTTGACCGCGCCAACGCCGCCCGCAAGCGTCTCGGCATCGAGTTTGACGCCACCGCCGGACTAAAAAACGGCGTGTCTGACCCCGGCGCTCGCGATGCCTTCCTGGCCGAGCTGCATCAGGCGTTCACCCCCATGGAAACCCTGAGCTGCCCGGCCATGATCGTCCTCTCCGGCGATGTCGTGCCTGGTCTTTCCCGCGACGCGCAGCATCAAGCCTCGATCGAAACCCTGAAGCAGGCCGCAAAGCTGGTGGAAGGCCGCCAGATCGCCGGCCAGCCCGTGCGCCTGCTTCTCGAGTGCATCCACGTGGAAGAACGTCCAAAGTACTTTCTCACCCGGGCCAACGAGGCCATCGAAATCGTGCGCGCGGTCAACCACCCCCAGGTCCAGTTCCTCTACGACATCTTCCACGAGCAGATGACCGCCGGCAACCTGATCGAGAAGCTCGACAAGCACATCGACGTAATCGGCCTCATCCACATAGCCGACGTCCCCGGCCGCCACGAGCCCGGCACCGGCGAGATCAACTACGCCAACATCTACCGCAAGCTCGCCCAGCTCAACTACCGGCACAACGTAGCCATGGAGTTTATGCCCACCGGCGACCCGGTAGCCACGCTCCGCGCCGCAAAAGCCCTCGCGTTGAGCTCCGGCGCGGTTTAAGAAGCCCATGATCAAGCTGATGTCTTGAAGCGCGCGGGCTGAACTGGCTGCGCAGAAACCCGCTCGGACGGCAGCCAGGGAATGGCAGGTCCGGGCTTCAGCTCGGACACTAGTACTACAGTTGTAGATCGCTTTTTCCGGAGGGAGCCGGGGGCTTCAGCCCCCGGAAAAAGCGCGAATTGCCGGGGCCTTCA
>DASWZM010000025.1:0-7793 GCA_036404455.1 Occallatibacter sp.
AAAGCTCTTCCCAGGTGTCGTGGCCGAGGACGCAGACGTGCGCCCCCCGCGCGTCTTCGTCATCGGTATAGAGGCGGCCTTCAAGGAAAGTCAGGTCGTTCACCACTCCCACCTCAGCCGTGCTGCCCTGGAGGATCGTCCCCGCCACTTTCTTGCCGTTGTACTTCACGGCGACGTCGCCTACGCGGAACTGCGCCTTCACGTGCTGGTATCCTCCGTCGGCGGCAAGCACGTGGGGGAGCGTGCGCAGGGCCATCACGTCGTCGAGGGTGAGCTTCTTGCGGGTGAGCTGTTCGGTGGTGGGCCGCACGCCGATGACGGGCATGTGGAAGACCCAGAAGACGTTGGAGCCGAGCGAGGTGACCCAGTCGGAGACGCGATTGTTGAGCCCGTTGATGACCGACGAGATGGTGATGACGGTGGTGACGCCGATGACGATGCCGAGGATGGTGAGGCCCGAGCGCAGCTTGTTTGCGCGCAGCGTATCGAGCGCCATTTTTACGGATTCTCCAGTTTGTCCTTGAGCCATGAAAGGCAGCTCCTAGCTCCTAGCTACTAGCTTCCAGCCTCTAGCTAAAAGCTCCCGTTCCGCAAGGTTGTTGTGCGGTTAAAACTCGCCCGAACTTTGGTCTTTCACGGCAACTGTCATAGCTAGAAGCTAGAGGCTAGAAGCTAGCAGCTGCTTTGTCACAATTCCGCCCTCAGCGCCACGACAGGGTCGAGCTTGGCGGCTTTGCTGGCGGGATAGACGCCGAAAAAGATTCCAGTGGCGCCGGATACGAAGAGTGCCATCAGGACGCTCCAGAGTTGAACGCTGGTGGGGAATCCAATGATGAGGGTGATGAGCTTGGCGAAGATGACGCCGCAGATGATGCCGATGGCGCCGCCGGTGAGGGCCATGGTTGCGCTTTCGATGAGGAATTGGAGCAGCACGTCGCGCTGGCGCGCGCCGAGGGCCTTGCGGACGCCGATTTCGCGGGTGCGCTCAGTGACGGAGACGAGCATGATGTTCATGATGACGATGCCGCCGACCACGAGCGAGATGGAGGCGATGCCAATGACCACCCAGGCGAAGAGCGCGGTGAGCTGCTTGAAGATATCCAGAAAGGTGTCGTTGGTAGAGATCTCGAAGTCGTCGGGTGTGCCGACGGCGTCGTGGCGGCGGGAGCGCATGATGACGCGGACCTCGTCCTCGCCGCGCTCCATGACCTCGGGACTGCCGCCGGCGCGGGCGTAGATGGTCAACGAGTCGTTGTATCCGTAGGTCTGCTGGTAAGTGGTGATGGGCACGGCTACCCAGTTGTCCTGGGACTGGCCGAGGGTCTTGCCCTGGCGGTCACCCACGCCGACGATGGTGTAAGGGATGCCGTCCACGCGGATCTCCTTGCCGATGGGATCGCCGTCGCCGAGCAGGTTGTCGACGATGTCGTAGCCTACGATGACGTTGTGGGTGCCGTGTTCCTCGTCGGCGGGGGTAAAGCCGCGGCCCAGGGCGATGTCGATGTTGTTGAGCCCGATCATGGTCCAGGTGTAGCCGCGCACCTCAGTGTTGTTGCTTGAGTGGCCGTTGTAGACCACGTTGGTGGATTTATCCAGCAGCGCACCCACCTCGGTGCACGCGATACAGTTGTCGCGGATGGCCTGGTAGTCCTCGATGCGGAGGATTTTGCGCTTCTGAAAGCGGAAGTAGTCTTCGGCGGAGAAGATCACGGCGGACATGCGGCTGACGGTGAACACGTCGGCGCCGTAGCCGGAGAGCTTGGTGCCGACGTATTTGTTGGCGCCGTTGACCAGGGTGATGACCATGATGACCGAAGCCACGCCCATGACCACGCCGATGAGGGTGAGGATGGTGCGCAGCTTGTTGGCCCAGAGGGACTGCAGCGCGAGTTTAAAGGCCTCAATGAATGGCATGGTCCAGCTTTCTTTCTCCTAGCTTCCAGCCCCTGGCAAAAGGCCATCGGTCCAATGAGGTGTTCCTGCCATGGGATCTCCTGGAGCGGCGTTCTATCGCCGCAGCGTAGCGCGTTGCCGGATGCACATACGCCTCCAGTTCCGGGTTCCCCTAGTGTACGCAATCTCCGCAGACCACAATGTCCGGGCGGCTATTCCTATTGACGATGCAAACAGCGTTCAGGCCGCGTTCCGGGGCCGCGGGCCGGGGCAGTTTTTCCCCTGATTTTGATACGCAGAGGGGCGGGAGGCGGTTCCGGAAGTTGGTTTATTGGAGGAATCAGCGCGAAGAACGGCGTGAAATCCAAAGGTGCGCTAGGTTCCCGAGCTGCCAAATCCCTTTCCGGCGCGGGCGGAGTCTTCGAGGGTCGCGACGGTTTCGACGGCGCCGGTGAGGACGGGGACGGGAATCATCTGGGCGATTTTTTCGCCGGCCCCGAGTTCGACGGGTGCGTCGCCGAGGTTGGTCATGAGGATGAGGATTTCACCGCGGTAGCCGGCATCGATGACGCCGGCGGTGGTGGCGATCCCTTTTGCAGCCATGGAGGAGCGGTCGCGGACCAGGAGGCCGAGGGGGACGCCGGTGGCGGGATGGAGGGCCTGGACGGCGATGCCGGTGCGCACCCTGACGGTGGCGCGGGGAGCGAGCAGGGTGGTTTCGAGAGCAAAGAGGTCGTAGCCGAGGTCTTCGCCGGGATGGGCGACGACCGGGGCGCGGGCGGCTGGGTCCAACAGCTTTACGCGCAGCATGGATCAATCGTATCGCAGGGCGGCGAGTCAGCGAGTCAGCAAGGCGGCGTAAATTGCGCTGACTTGCCGACTGGCCAGAAAATGGCCAGCCCCGGCTGGGAGCTTTCCCGGCCGGGGCTGTCGTTGGCTGCCCAACGGCGAATGAATTTCGCCGGGGAGCGGATGAAATTCGGCAAGAGGAGCCTGTAAGCCGAATTCTGTCGTGTGCGGTCATTCCTCTAGGCGCCGCGTTGCCGCGGACGCTCATCAGCGACCTACCCGGAGGTTTCGGCACGTGCATCGAGGCACCCCAGCGACGAAGGCCTGTCGCCGGGGACCCCATCGAGCCGCCTGGGCGCGCCGGGCCGGTGCGCAACGCCGCCTGGCTCCGGCGGACGCTTCCCTCCCTATTTGGTCTTGCTCCGTGTGGGGTTTACCCTGCCCCCGGCGTTACCGCCGGAGCGGTGCGCTCTTACCGCACCATTTCACCCTTACCCCGGCGCTGGAGTTTCCGCAACGGCGGGCGTGCCCGGCGAGCCGGGCCAACTCGGGTATTGCGTTTCCAGGGAGGCCCTCCGGCCGGATCCGAAGAAGCGGGGAGGGGTAGCCGAGGCGGTATCTTTTCTGTGGCACTGGCCGTCCATGGGTTTTGAGGCCCACGTCCCGGACGTTATCCGGCACACTGCCCTGCGGAGTTCGGACTTTCCTCCCCCGGTCAATCCGCCGTAGCGAACCTTCCGGCAGCGACCGCCCGGTCCTCCTGCCAGTTGTTAGTTTACCGCAGTTCGGGATTTACCAGTTGCGATAGGGGATTTGCGAGGCAGAGAGTTGCAAGTTTGAGTATCCGTTCCTGATTAGCAGGCCCCTCAAGGATTTCATAGCATCGCGTATGTGAGGGCACGGCCCTACGACCACTCGTTTTATTGGCAAGAGACCGTCCGTGCCGCGCAGGTGCACACGAACTCGCGGTGTTATGCCGAATCGACCTGATGTATAGAAGACACCTCCGCCGTTTGGCTCGGGAGCAACCGTCAAGCGCCATTCGCGCTCCTCCCAAAAGCTCTCGTGCTTACATGCGGCGATCTGTGCCTTCACATCTGGAATGATCTCGTCGAGTTTCGAATCGAGATGTTGCCTCAAATTCTCGTTCGCATCCTCGATAGAGGCACCCTCCCGGAGCGCTTCCTTTCCGATTGTGTAGCAGGCATTAAGCAACTCGCCGAACTTGTTCAATGCTTCTGTAAGGTACTCCTCTTTGGTTTCTTGCAGATAGGAACATTCTTGTAAATCGACGCCATCGATGTTGGTGGCCCATCCGTCTCGTGACAGCCCAATCGAGTAGGCGATTCCGCGTCCTGAGTAACCGCGCCACATATTTAAACGGTCGCCAGGATCATCAATCGAAGCGAATAAGGTCTCATCCTTCTTAAGGGGACCAGCAAACGAGATACTGTAGATTGGCCGTTCAGAGAAAGAGAAGCGAAGCACGTTCTCGAAGTAGGCCACGGTCTTTCGGCCATCCTCGCCGGCTTCGGCAGAGGCTTGCTCGGACATTCGTAGTGCGATCTTAATTCCAGCTTCAAACTCCTCCATATCGTTGAGAAATCGTACATCGGTCGCCCAGAATTCTTGCTTTTCAATAATGCCAAGCAACCCTTCTTGCGTCGTGTAGTGGTAAAGCAACCCTTCAGGCTTGGCTCGGCCTTCCGTGTGTTGATGCTCTTGTTCTTCCATCTCACCCCTCCGATTCCAAATCCCCGATCACCTTCACAATCTGCTGGCGCAGGTCAGGCAGGTCGACTTGCACGGAATCCCAGATCATCGCCGTGCTTACGGCAAAATATCCGTGTGACACACGGTTTCTCATTCCATATATTTGCGCAAAGGGAATCGAAGGATACTTGGCGGCGAACTCGGGGCCGACCTCAAGCAGGTTGTTGGCGGCTTCTCCGATGATCTCGATGTTACGGACAACGGCGTCTTGCAACATTCGATTGGCTACGAACTGTTCTTCGGTCACGCCCGCAGTGTACTCAAGAACTCGGTCCGCAGCCTCCAGCATGTGGAGGAGATAGTCCTTGGCGCGGAATTCGTGCTTGTTCAAAGGGATGTGGCCTCGGCGAGAACCTTCTCGCGAAAGCGGGGGTGAAGTTCGCCCGGCGTGCGGACGTCGACCTTGATCCCAAGCGCCTTTTCCAACTCGATCTGTAGGCCTGCCATATCCATCAGGCTTGCTCGTGGCGCAGGGTCTACCAGCAGGTCGAGGTCGCTGCCGTCCTCATCGTCTCCGTGCAGTACCGACCCGAAGACGCGCGGATTCGCCATGCCCGCTTGCTCAACAAGCTGGCGGATGGTGTCTCGGTGCTGTGGCAATACCTGAGACGGTCGCATGGCGATTCAGACCTCTCGATCTGGCTCCAGTTTACTGCGAATTCAGCCCGCGCGGGGAATCGTCGCCGGACGCCCACAACACCCTTCCCGTCTCTGTGCGATGATTTCTGTTCGACAGAAGGAGACCTGAATGAAGCGGCTACTTCCTTTTCTTCTTGTGCTGGCGCCGGGAGCGGTTCTGGTAGCGACTCCGCTGATGGCCCAGACCTACCAGCCTACTTGGGACTCGATTGACAAGCGGCCTACGCCGGGCTGGTTCACCGAGGCGAAGTTCGGGATTTTCATTCACTGGGGCGTGTACTCAGTGCCGGCCTACGCGCCGGTGATTCCGGGCAAGCTGGCTTACGCGGAATGGTACTGGCACCAGATGACGGAAGGCAGGGACAACCCCAAGGCCAACGCGATTGAGACCGGCACGTGGGCTTATCAGCAGAAGATGTACGGTGCGGACTACGCCTACGAGAACTTTGCGCCGCAATTTCGCGCCCAGTTGTTCGATCCGGACCAATGGGCGGAGATTCTTGCGGGCTCGGGAGCCAAGTATGTGGTGCAGACTTCAAAACACCATGAGGGGTTCGCGATGTGGCCAAGCAAGGAGGCGTCCGCGAGCTGGGGCCGGCCGTGGAACGCGGTGGAGACCGGTCCGAAGCGCGATGTGCTGGGCGACCTGAGCGATGCGGTGCGGCGCAAGGGGCTGCGCATGGGCTGCTACTACTCGCTTTACGAGTGGTATAACCCGCTGTGGTTGACCGATAAGCCGCGCTATATCCACGACCACATGATTCCCCAGTTCAAGGACCTGGTGACGCGGTACAAGCCGTCCATCATCTTCAGCGACGGGGAGTGGGAGCTGCCTTCGAGCGAATGGCACAGCGCGGAGTTGCTGGCGTGGCTGTTCAACGATTCCCCGGTGAAGGATGAGGTGGTGATCAACGACCGCTGGGGCAGCGATACGCGGCACAAACATGGCGGGTACTGGACCACGGAGTACACGCCGGGCATGAGCGGGATGGACCACGTGTGGGAGGAGAGCCGGGGGATGGGCTTCAGCTACGGATACAACCGGGCGGAGCGGCTGGAGGACTACCACACGGGGCGCGAACTGGTGATCATGCTGGTGGACATTGTGAGCCGGGGCGGGAACCTGCTGCTGGACATTGGGCCCGCGGCGGATGGCACGATCCCGGTGATCATGCAGGACCGGCTGCACGCGATGGGCGACTGGCTCAGGGTGAATGGCGAGGCGATTTACGGGACCAAGCCGTGGAAGGTGTCGCGGCAATGGAGTGCCGGCGAGATTCCGAAGGTGGAATACAACAGCGAGTTCCAAACCGCTTACGACGTATCGAAGCTGGCGGGGGAGCCCGAGCCGGGCAAGGCGGCTATCGAAGCGTTCTTTACTGCGGAGGGGAACGATTTGTTCGCGATTCTGCCGCGGTGGCCGGGGCGGAAGTTTGTGCTGAAGGATGTGAGCGGCGTGAAGGCGGTGACGCTGGTTGGATTGGCTGGGGCTTTGAAGTTCAGGACGGTTGGGGGTGGGGTGGAAATTGAGTTGCCGGATCTGCCTGATGCGCTGCTGCGCCAGCCGGCCTGGGTGTTGAGGGTGAGGCGCTGATGCGGAGGACCTGATCACGGTTTCCGTTTGGGGTGGTTGCGGACGGACTTTTCAATGGCGTTCCACTTGGCGCGGGTTTCTTTGGCGAGGCGGGGGTTGGTTTTGCGTTCGAGATGGGCGAGTTCTTTCTGCATTTTTTTGAAGTTGGCGAGGCGGGCGGGGTCGAGGGCGGCGGCGGTGATGGCGCAGCCGGGCTCGGCGGAGTGGGTGCAGTCGCGGAAGCGGCACGAGGCGGCGAGGGCCTGGATGTCGTCGAAGCTGGCTTCGAGCTGGCCGGCTGGTTGATCGGGGTTGGCCCAGAGCTGGACTTCGCGGAGGCCGGGGAGATCCATGAGAAGCCAGCCGCCGGGCATGACGAACAATTGGCGGCTGGTGGTGGTGTGGCGGCCGCGGCTGTCAGAGGCGCGAACGGCGGTGGTGCGCTGGCGCTCGTGACCGAGAAGACGGTTGAGGATGGTGGATTTGCCCACGCCAGAGGAGCCGATGAGGGCGGCGGTCTGACCGGGGGCGAGCTGGGCGGGGAGGGCGTCGAGGCCGTGATCCGATAGCGCGCTGATGGGGAGTACGGTGATGGCGGGACTCAGGAGCCGGGTGCGGGAGACAATGCTGGCCAGATCCAGGCCGAGTTCGAGAGCCAGATCGGACTTGTTGAGCAGGACGACGGGGCGGGCGCCGCTATTGTTGGCCATCACCAGAAACCGTTCGATGCGGCGGGGGTTGTAGTCGCGATCCAGCCCACTGACGATGAAGAGGACGTCGATGTTGGCGGCGAGGACCTGTTCGCGGATTTCGCGTTCGGGCTGCTTGCGGGCGAGTTTGGTCTTGCGGTTGAGGACGCAGTCGATGACCGGGGCATCATCGCGGAGAACGACCCAGTCGCCGACGGCGGGCCAGAGCGAGCCGGATTGGCGGAGCAAGCCGCCAACGCTCGAGTCAATTTCGCCGGCTTCAGTCCAGACCAGGAAGCGGCCGTGGTTGGCGGAGGCTACGCGGCCGGGAATGCCGGCGGTGAGCTGAACCTGGAAGAAATCGTTCCATCCAAATTGTTCGAGGCTGGATTGTTCGGGATTCACGGAGTTTATCCTCTCGTTGATGAAACAAAGAG
>DASWZM010000026.1:0-19956 GCA_036404455.1 Occallatibacter sp.
CCTCGGCTTCTTCCACGCCGACCACATCGTGAAACACGGCCCGGTTCCTCTTGAATTCGATGGGCATCAGACGATCTCCCGGATGTTGAGAATCATGAGCACTGAACCGTCGCCCATCAGGGCCGAGCCCGAATAGGCCGAAAGGCCAGACAGAAAGCCGCTCAGCGGCTTCTGAATCAGGCCGATGGTCTCCTTGAAACCGTCCACCAGCAGGCCCAGTACCTCGCCGCCGGCCTGAACCAGCAGTACAGCCAGTTCATCGTCGGAGTTTGTTCGAGGGACGGCAGAGATTCCCAGCAGTGTGTTGAGCGCCTTCAGCGGCACGATGCGCCCGCGCAAGACGGCCGTCAGGCTCTGCTTGATGGCGCGAATGGAGCTTCTGGGAACGCGAACGGTCTCTACTACGTTGTCCATGGGCACTCCAAACAGTTGGCCGTCGGACTCGATGATCATGACCTGGGTCACGGCCATCGAAAGCGGCAGCGAGATGCGGATCGAGGTGCCCTTGCCCAGTTCGCTCTCCACCACCACCGTGCCGTTGATCTTTTGGACCGCCGTGCGCACCACGTCCATCCCCACTCCGCGGCCGGATAGGTCGGAGATCACCTCGGCCGTGGACAAACCGGCTGCGAAGATCAGGTTGACGGCCTCGCGGTCGTCGATTCGCTCGAGCGTTGCTTCGTCGATCAGCCCTTTTTCGTAAGCCTTGCGCTTGATGATCGCCGGATCGATGCCTTTGCCGTCGTCGATAATCTCGATCACCACGCGGTCGGCCTGCTGCGCCGCGCGAATGGTCAGCGTGCCGGTTTCCGGCTTGCCGCAGGCCCGCCGGACCTGGGGAGTTTCCAGGCCGTGGTCGAGGCTGTTGCGGACGATGTGGATCAGCGGATCGGCGAGGGATTCGATGATGTTCTTGTCGGCCTCGGTCTGCTCGCCTTCAAGCACCAGTTGAACTTCCTTGCCGAGCTTGCGGGAGATGTCGCGCACCAGGCGGGGGAAGCGCTGGAAGACGAACGAGACGGCCATCATGCGCACCTGCATGATGGCGTCCTGCATTTCGTCGGCGATGCGGTTGATGACCGAATACTCCCCTTTGATTTCGCGGGATAGCTCGCGCACGCCAAATTGCGCCTCTGCCCGCTGGGCAAGATAAGGCAGCGCGTTCTTCTCCACCACCAACTCGCCGATCAGG
Source organism: Occallatibacter sp. (assembly GCA_036404455.1). Classification (GTDB taxonomy): domain Bacteria; phylum Acidobacteriota; class Terriglobia; order Terriglobales; family Acidobacteriaceae; genus Telmatobacter. Next base: position 1,193 of record DASWZM010000026.1, read on the forward strand.
TTCATCAGCCGGTCGATCTTGGCCTGATCGACCTTGAGGCTTCTGGGGCCGTTATAGGCGTCTTCCGCGCGGCGGCCGAACTTGATTCCGTCGTCCGCGCGGCGGCCGAAGTTGATTTGATCGCCGTCAGCCGGTTTGGCCGGGCCGGGTTCCGGCGCGCCGGAGGCGGCGGTCTCCAACAACCCATTGGACGGGCCTGGGCCAGGACTGAGGGGTGAGCCGGCTTGCCGGGAGTGGCTGGCGGCAAGGGTATTCTCGCGGGCATCCAGCCATTTGAGCAGGGGGGCGCCGTGGCCGGACGCCAGGGATTCAGCCAACGCCGCGTCAATCAGGTTGGCGGCCGAGGCATCGCCAACCGCCTTCGATACATTAGCCAACACCGCCGCAACTGCTTTGAGCCGTCCCGCGCGCCACGGGGATTGATCGGAAAACATGAGAATCTGCCGCTGTGCGGATAGAATCGCGTCGAGCGCGGCGACCTGTTCTCCGGAAGGCTCGATCGGCGCAAATTCCGTGGTTTTGCGGGTTGCGCCAGACAAGACACCTGCCTCGCCGGCGGCGAAATGCGGCCCGGCTGGGACTGCGCGCGTGCTGCCTTCGGACTGGTCTTCGGAAAGGACCAGCCACTGCGGATCGACTGGAACGATTCTCGCTTGATCCGGCACATAGCGGAAGTGTTCGTCCAGTTCCTCGCGCGGGGCCGCGGTGAGCAAATGGAATTCGAGTAAACAACGGTAAGTGTCCAGCTCGGCCAGCGGCGGCAGAGGCTCGGACGGCCTTGCGCTGCCCCAGAGCAGACCGGGGGTCTGGCGCGCGGAGTAGAGCGGATCGTCACCCTGAAAGAAACACTCCCGCACCGGTGTGTAGCAAACCCAATGCAGCGGCTCTCCGCCGTGGCACTTGCGAAGAACTTCCATGCGCGTGGCTTCAGGAACTTCACCGAGCGGGGGCAATGCGGCTGTAATCGTGTTTGCCGTTGTCAAGGCAGCGGCGGAGGCCGATTCCCTGGAGTTGGCAGCGGGGACGGCTAGCTCGGTTAGTGCCACCGGCATCAATGCCCGCAGCGCCTCGGCCATCCGCAAAGAGTCCTGAGCCCGGGAAGCGTCGATCTTTTCCGTTCTCTCGATATCCCCGCACAGGACCATGACGAAATCCATCGCATCGAGCAACCGGTCGGCCAACTCCCTGGAATAGGCGATCCGGCCGTTGCGCACCAGCCCCAGCAGGTCTTCGCCGGCATGCAGTACGCGCGTCATCTCAGGAAATGTGAACAGGCCGCTGTTGCCCTTGAGGGTATGCACAAGGCGAAACAGCTCGTCGATTACATTCCTGTCGTTGGGCGCTTCTTCCAGTTGCATCAGCTTCTCACCGATGCCCTGGGTGAACTCGCGGGATTCGGATAGAAATTGTTCCAGCAGGGGGTTCATTGGTTTGCCTCCCCGAGCATGAGCCGGACATGGGTCAAAAGCTGCACGGGCCGGACAGGTTTGACCAGATAGCCGTTGGCGCCGGCCTGGTAAGCCGACCGCTCGTCGTGAGCGGCGGCCTCTGTTGAGACCATGATGGCCGGCTGCTGCGGAATCTCCTGCTGGCGCAGCTCGCGCAGAAAGCCGTAGCCGTCGAGCTTGGGCATATTGACATCCACCAGGTAGAGATCGAAGGGCGCCTCAAGGGCCTTTTCCAGCGCCTCGATCCCGTTCAACGCCTCCTCGACCGCGAAACCGGCGGATTCCAGAATGCCGCGGTGGTACATGCGCACGGTGGCTGCGTCATCGACAACGAGGATGCGTTTCATTTAGCCTCCAAAGCTTTGCGGTAAACGATCGCCTCAGGGAATTTGCACACCTTGAACAAGGAGGAGATGCGGCTCATGGATTCGGAATGGCCCAGGCAGACGTAGCCGCCCGGATTCAGCGCTTCGTAGAAGGTCTCCGCCGCGGTCTGCCGCGATATGTCGTCGAAGTAGATCAGCAGGTTGCGGCAGAAGATCACATCGAAGTTGCGATAGTTGCGCGTGTCGGCGGGCTCGGAGAGATTGACGCGGGTGAACTCGACCGCCTGGCGCAGATCGTCCGAGAGTTGGTATTCGTCGCCGATGCCCTTGAAATACTTTTTCAGCCAGGGCGCCGGCACATACTGCACCGAACGGATCGAATAGCGGCCCAGGCGCGCACGGCGCAGGATGCCGGTATCTATATCCGAGGAGACGATCTCCACATCCCATGCGCCGATCTCGGGCCATTTTTCCAGCAGGTACATGGCAATCGAATACGGCTCCTCGCCCGACGACGAGGGAATGCACCAGATGCGGATGGGGTCCGGGCCTGTCTTGTGCCGGACGATCTCCGGGAGGATGGAATCGACCAGGCACTTGAACTGGTATTCCTCGCGCAGAAAGTAGGTTTCGTTTACCGTCATCAGGTTGGTGAGCTGTTCGAACTCTTCGCCCGAAGCCTGAAAACGCAGGAGAGTAAAGTAGCCGCGGAAGTTTCCCGTGCCGGTGGCCTCGATGCGTTCGACCAGGCGCTTGTCCACAAAGTAGCGCTTGGAGGGCTCGAAGCTGATGCCGGTGCGGCGGTAGAAGAACTCCCTGAATTTCAGGAAGTCCACGTCGGTGATGAAGGGACCGGGACCGGGTTGTGGAGGGTATGCGCTCATGAGCGGGTCAGATTTCGCGAATGCGTTTGAGCGCCAGGGCGGCGGCAAATTGGATGTAGGCTTCCGAGGCGAAGCGGGCCTTGAGCCGGACCAGCGGATCGATGGCCGCCTCCGTGCCCACCTCGCAGAGCAGATCCGCCGCCGTGGCGCAGACATTCACGTGCGCGTCCTGCTCGATGACCTCGATCAGCCAGCTCTCGACCTCAGGATGGCGTTCGGAATCGAGGATATTGACGGCGAAGATGCGCACATCCGGATCGGGGTCGGCCAACAGCGAAAGCAGTAGCGGCGCCGCGTCGCTGCCCAGCCGCTTCATGGTCTCGATCGCTTCGTTGCGCAGGGCCGCGTCCTCGCTGCGCAGGCAATCGGCCAGGCCGCTCGAAACCGATGGATCGTTCAGCCGCAGCAGAGTGTTCAGGATGGCCTCGCGCACGGCTGTGTCCTGCTCACGCTTCAGACGGCCCATCAACACTTTGCCGGCCGCGAGGCAGCCGGAGATTTCCCGCGCGGCGTGGCGGCGAACAGCAGTATCGGCGTCCTCCAGAGCTGCCGCCAGTTGCTCGCAGTTCCGCTCCGGTTCCGGCCCGGCGTTGCCCGCAGATCCAGTTACCTTCCCTTTGACAAGGCCCATCGTTCTCTCAGCTCCCAACTCCTGGCCCCTAGCTACCAGCTATTTGCCGTTCCTGCTCGTATCCATGTTGCGCGGTGCCGGTTTCAGGCCAAAGCTCCTGCACACGAAAGAACTGTGATCCAGAGGCTAGCAGCCAGCAACTGAAAGGCCGATTTTCCTTACCTTCCAGCCCAGGTTGTCAACTGCACGGCGACCTTTTCCGCCGCCAGCACCAGGCTTGCGCCGCCCTTCCTCACCAACTCGGCCGGCATCCCCCATACGACCGCCGAGTCCTCCGATTCGGCGATGGTGCGGCCGCCGCGCTTCCTGATCTCCGTGAATGCGTCCGATCCGTCGTGGCCCATGCCGGTCAGCAGCACCGCCATGACCCGCCTGGGATCGTAGTGTTCCATCACCGAAAGGCCCAGCAAGTCGACCGATGGGTGCCACAGGTAATTGGAATTCTCCGGCGCCGGCAGAACGGTGAGCCTGCCCGCCCGGTTTGCCAACAGCATGTCCGCACCACCCCGCCCGATGTAGATCTTGCCCACCTCGACCGCCAGGGCGCTGCCTGCCTCGACGACCTGCAAGGCGCAAAGCTGATCCAGACGGTCGGCAAAGGCCCTGGTAAATGCGGCCGGCATGTGCTGCGCCACCAAAACCGGCCAGGGAAAATCCGCCGGCAATCCCGACAAAACAATCTCCAGGGCGCGCGGCCCGCCCGTGGATGCGCCCATCACCAGCAGGCCTTCGAGGTTGGGCCTGGGCTGCGCCGATGCGACGGAGGCGGAAGAGGCTTTCTTGCGCTCTTCCTGCAGGCGCCGCACCACGGTTGCCGCGTTCGATGGTTTGCCCCTTGGCCGGGCCCGCGCGGCGCTGCGCACCTTGGCCACCAGTTCCCCGGTGATCCGGTCGATGGACAGCGATATGGTTCCCCCGGGCTTGGCGATGTAATCCACCGCGCCCAGATTCAGAGCCTCGAATGTGGCCAGCGCCCCCTCATTGGTGAGCGAGGAAACCATCACTACCGCCACCGGCCGCTCGGCCATGATGAGGGAAAGCGCGGTCAATCCGTCCATCTCCGGCATGTTGATGTCCAAGGTCACAACATGCGGCTGGAATTCCCGGTTTTCCCTCACCGCTTCGTCGCCGTTTCTGGCCTGGCGGATCTCGAAGTCCCCCTGGGCCTGAAACAGAGTCATCAACTGGCGGCGCATCAGCGCCGAGTCGTCGACAATCAGCAGCTTGATCATTGGCTTACCCCGTAACTGCGGCGAGTGCTACCAGCTCCTTCTGCTCCATCAGGTGGGGCGGATCGAGCAGTTGCACCATGCGCTTCTGCTTCTCCAAATTGGCCATGCGGCTCAGCAGGAGGCTCTGTTCGGTGGACAGTTGCGGCGCCGGTTCAATGGATGATTTCGGAATCATCAGCACCTCGGCTACCTGATCGACGATGAAACCGGTGCGCACGCCGGAGATCAGAAACACCATGATCCGCTGCCGGTCCGAGCGCTCCACCTGGTTGAGGCCCAGCCGCAGGCGAAGGTCGATCACCGGCAGCACGGTTCCGCGCAGGTTGATGACGCCCTCGACGAACGACGGCGCCTGGGGAACCCGGATCAGCTCCTCCGGCACGCGCACAATCTCCTGTACGCTGGCGATCGGCGCGCCGAACTCCTCCTTGTCCAGCCGGAATATGACCACCTGTTCGTCGTCGTCCAGGTTGTCGTCCACCTCGGCGGCCGCCTGGCCGGCTTCCTGCTCGCTGTCGTTCACGGTGCTCAATGCCTCCTTGATCGCGGAATGGCCGAACAGATTGCGCGCGGTGACGATCGACACCAGGCGCTTTCCATTGTCAAGCCGGCAGATTGAGGTGATCTCGGCGAGGTTCCCCTCGCGGGCCAGCAGAGCCGGCAGCGCGTCTACTCCGGACTTCGAGACCCGGAGCACCTCGCTTACCGAATCCACCACCACGCCCACCGAAACCCCGTTCAGGGTCAGCACCACGATGCGGCTCTTCTCGTCCAGTTCGCGGTAGGGCAGGGCAAACATGGTGCGCAGGTTGACCAGCGGCAGCAGGCGGCTGCGCAGGGTCATTACGCCCAGTACGTGCGACTCCGAGCGCGGCACATGAATCACCGCCTCGGGAACCTGCACGATCTCCTGCACGTCTTCGATGGCGATGGCGTATTCCTGGCCGTCCACATCGAAGCTGACCAGTTGCAGTTCATCGCTCGAGTCCTCTTCCTCGCTCTGCTGGCCGGCTTGCGAGGCGCCCGGCCCGCCGGCCGATTTCGAGATGGCCGCAATCTGCGAGAACTCGCGCTCGATGAGTTTGGCAAAGTCCAGCACCATGATCATGGCGTGGCCGCCCACATCCTTGATGAGGCCGGAAAGCAGGTCGGTATTCATCGTGGTTTTGAGCTTTCCCACGTCTTCGATATGCCCGGCCTCGACGCCGACCACGCTCGAAACCCGGTCGACCACGAAGCCTAGCGGCTGGCCCACGTCCACCACCAGGGCGCGGGTGGAGTCGTCATGAGCCAACTCCTCAAAGCCGAACAGGCGGCGCAGAGAGATGATGGGCAAAACCTTGCCGCGCAGATTCGCCAGGCCCTCCAAAGCGGACGGAGCCAGGGGCACGCGCACCACCTCGGGAACGCGTATGATCTCCTTCACCGGCGCCATGTCGGCCGCGAAAACCTCGTTGCCGGCGATGAAGGTGACAAACTGCTGTGTGCCTTGTTGTGTAGTGGAGGCGCGCTCGCCGCGATTCTCTTCGATCGCCGCCTCCTCCGGTTGGATGTCGGGGGTGCGCTCGTCGAGGTTGTTCGCCTCGATAAGCGCCCCACTGGTGCGCTGCTTCGATGATTTTGTGGTCATGGCGTCCCCTTACGCTGCGCTCTGCAGTTCGTCCGCCAGGGAAGATATCTCTTCGATGGCGGCGGCCAGGTCCTCGGCGCCCTTGGACTGCTGCTGAGCGGCGCTGGATGCCTCGGTGGCGGCCTTGTCGGCTTCAGTTGCGGCGGCGGAGATCTGCTCGATGCCCTTCTTCACCTGGCCGAGGGCGGCGGCGATTTCGTCCGACGCGGAGAGAATCTCCTGACAGCCCTTTTCGACTACCAGGATGTCGGTCTCAATGGATACCAGATCGGTGGTCGTGCTCTTGGCCTTCTCCACCTCGGTGACGGCCGAGGCCACAATCTCGTCCAGGTCGCGGCCCACCACGCCGATCTGATCCTGAACCGCCTTTACCAGGTCCTTGATACGGTCGGCGTTCTCCGCCGAATCGTGGGCCAGGTTGCGGATATCGGTGGCCACCACGACAAAGCCCTTGCCGAACTCCCCCGCCCGCGCGGCTTCAATGGCGCCGTTAACGGCCAGCATGTTGGTCTGGATGGACACCGTGCTGATGGCCTCGACGATCTTGTCGATGCGACGGGACACCAGTTCCAGGTCGTTCATCTGCTTGATGCTGGCGCGGGACGCATCCGCCGAGCTGGACAAACCGGTGATCAGCCCGTTGACGGCCGTCTTGTTCTCGCCCAGCAGATTTTTGATGGCCCCTACCTTGTCGGAGCTGACGGTGGCGCGCTTCTGGGCCACTTCCAATCCCTTCTCGATCTGGTTGGTGGCCGCGGCAGACTCTTCGGAGGCCGAAGACTGCACCTCGGCGCCCTTGCGGATCTGCCCCAGTGCGGTCATGATCTGGGCGCTGGAGCGGTTGATCTCCTGCACCGCCGAAGACAACTCCTCGGAGGAGGAAGCTACCTGCTCGGCGCTCTTGGCCACATCGGTGGAGTTCTTCAGGTCCTCTGCCAGTTCCGACAGGGCCTGCGCCGTTTGCTCGCACTCGGCCAGGGCCTTTGCCTGCTCGGCCACGGTCTTGCCCGACTCTTCGGCGGCGGCGGATTGCTCTTCGGCAGCGGCGGCGATGTTCTGCGAACCCTTGAGCGCCTGCTGTGCGGCGGTGTTCGACTGCCCGGCGTTGACCGCAATCTCGCGGATGCCCTTCACGATCTCAATGGCATCGAGGCGGATCTGCTCCAGTTGCGCGGTGATGATCTTGCCCTTCTCGACTTCTTCCTCCATGGTCTTGGCGGAGGTATTGATGCCGTCGGCGATCTTCTTCACATCCGCCTGGATCTGCCCCACCAGTTCCTGAATCTGCTTGGCGCTCTTCTCCGATGTCTCGGCCAGCGTCCGCACCTCGTCGGCGACCACCGCGAAGCCCTTGCCGTGCTTGCCGGCCCGCGCAGCCTCGATGGCCGCATTCAAGGCCAGCAGGTTGGTCTGGTCGGCGATGCGCGCCACCGCCTTGACAATGTCGCCGATGGTGGCGGCCTGCTTTTCCAATTCGACGACCATGCGCACGGATGCGATCTGGCGCTGCGCGGCCACCCCTACGTTGGTGATCAGCCCGGCCACGTCCCCGCTGGTTCGAGCGATCAGCGTTTGGCAGACCTCGCCCTTGCCGGCGCTCACCTCGGCATTTTGTAACTGGCGGGTGATGGAGACGCCCACTTGCTGGAACGCGGCCAGAGACTCCTGCGCCGCGCTTGAGGCCTCCTCGGCGCCGGTGGCGATCTGATCGCTGGCGCGCTTCAGTTCCTCGGCGGCCGACGACGCCTCGGCGATGCCGGAAGCCAGTTCCCCTGTGGCAGCCGCAATGCGCTCGGCCGCCTGCTGTTGTTTGGCGAGGGTCCTCGCCTTCTTGCGTTGCGCTTCCGCCTCGCGGGCGGTTACAAGCGTGGGCTTTCCCTCAGTTGAAGCGGCTGCCTGGACGGCAGCTTTCTTGACGAGTGCCATGGTCCTTTCCTTTCGAGTTCTTTCTTCGAGAGACGGAATCCACAGCTCTTTCCAGGACGGATTCCGCGATTTGTTGAGACGGTGTGCGCCAGATGGAGCAGACGAGATGCGCACGGCGGGACACGCAATCTAGTTGGAACCTTCGGCCGGAAGGCGGCAAGGGGAAAGTGGTCAGTTGTGCCGATTGAATGAGAGGAATCCAGAAACAGGACACTCTGCCCGATTTGGAACCTAATCAAAACGAAGTGTGGCCGGCACGTTCCGGGCGGGGCAGCAGAGGACGAAGTTCACCCCTGGCCGAACCCTCGCGGCCAGGACGCAACAACCCTGCACGCGACCGTGGAACATTCCGTCCGCATTGCGGATCGCGTTCTTTTCAGGCAGGCCCGCCAGGACAAGGCCGGACGGGACGCGCTTTATCATCAACTTGTGGAAACCCACGCCAAACTGGGCGACATTCTGGCCAACGCCATCACGCACGGGATCGGAGCGGTTCTGGCGGTGGCGGGCGCCATCTATCTGATTGCCGCGTCGACGCGGGGAACGGACTGGCTGGTGGTGAGCTGCACCGTGTTCAGCTGTACGCTGGTGCTGGTTTACGTGTGCTCGACGCTCTACCACTCGCTGGTGCGGACGCGGGCGCGGCACGTGTTTCAGGTGCTGGACCACTCGGCCATCTACCTGCTGATTGCCGGCACCTACACGCCTTTCACGCTGGTCTCGCTCCATGGGCCCCTGGGATGGTTTATTTTCGGCGTTGAATGGTCGCTGGCCGTGACCGGAGCGATCTTCAAGAGCTTCGCGCTGGGCCGCTTTGCCGTGGCGTCGGCATTGGTGTACCTGTTTCAGGGCTGGTTTGGGGCCTTTGCGGCCGGCATACTGGCCCATGCGATCGGCTGGCGCGGGGTGATGTGGCTGGCGGCGGGCGGATTGGCGTACACGCTGGGGATCGTGTTCTTTGCACTGGACCGGCTGCGCTACTTCCACGCCACGTGGCATGTGTTTGTTCTGGCCGGCAGCGTGGCCCACTACTTTGCCATTCTTTTCTATGTGGTTCCCCCGCAACGCTGATGGAGGGGGCCCGAAACTGAGCGGATGGGACGGCTTCGATTCATTCAAGTGGTTGAATCGAAATCATCTAAGCCGGCACTGTTAAGATGGAACGGACTCTGGGCGAACCATTGAAGGCCTGAGTTTGGGTTCAGTCCAGGGCGCCGAAGGGGATCGGCAATGGCGAAATATCTGGTTACCGGCGGGGCCGGCTTCTTTGGCGGCATTCTCAAGAGCAGGTTGTTGACCGGGGGCGCGGAAGTAGTCAGCGTGGACCTGGTGCCGGACACGGCCAAGCATCCCGCGCTTATCAGTTTGCAGGCGGACATCCGCGACAATGAGGCGATGCGGGCCGTTTTTGCCGCGCACCGGTTCGACGCCGTGTTTCATGTTGCGGCGATGCTGGCGCACGGGCGCATGAGCCGCGAACTGCTGTGGACCAGCAACGTGGACGGAACCGGCGTGATTGCCCGCTGTGCGCACCAGGCGGGGGTGCGGAAACTGGTGTTCACCTCCAGCAATTGCCTGTGGGCCAGCAACATGGGACGGCCGGTGCGGGAGGACGACTTGCCTGCTCCCATGGAGGTTTACGGAGAGTCCAAGCTGGCCGGCGAAAAACTGCTCCACCAGTTTGAGGACGGCCTGGAGGTGGTGATTCTGCGCTGCCCCACGATCATCGACAGCGGGCGGCTGGGGCTGCTGGCCATTCTGTTTGAGTTCATCCGCGAGAACAAGACGGTGTGGGTGGTGGGCTCGGGCGGCAATCGCTATCAGTTCATTTACGCTGGAGATCTGGCGCAGGCCTGCGTGCAGGCAGTGGACTTTGCAGGCTCGGGGACATTCCACGTGGGTAGCGACAATGTTCCCAGCCTGCGGGAGTGCTACGAGGCCGTGATCGCCGAGGCAGGCAGCCATTCGCGGGTCAGATCGTTGCCCAAAGGGCCGGCGCTGGCCGCCATGCGGCTGGCGCACAGGCTGAAGATTTCGCCGCTGGGACCCTATCACTACCGGATGATTGCCGAGGATTTCGCCTTCGACACCACCCGCATCCGGGAGGCGATGGGCTGGCGGCCGACGGTGACCAACAGCGAGATGCTGGCGCAGGCTTACCGGTACTATGCGGAGAACCGCGAGGAGATTCTGGCGCGCCAGAATGTGTCAGCCCACTCGCGGGCGGCGGAGATGGGAATTCTGCGTCTACTAAAGTGGCTTTCATGAGCCAGCTTGACGCGCCTTCTTCCGAGGACCGGTTTCGCGCACCCCGGGCGATCTTCTGGACGGCTTTTCTGGTGCGGGTGGCCTACATCGCCCTGGCCCACACCTACCGCATCACGGCCTACAATCACCACTTCGAGTTTGCCTGGGAGACGGGGCGGGTGGCGGCGTCTGTGGCCGGCGGGCACGGGTACAGCTCCCCATTCAGCGGCAACACCGGCCCCACCGCCTGGATGGTTCCGGGTTTCACCTTGCTGCTGGCCGCGGTCTTCAAGGTCTTCGGCATCTACTCGGCGCTGTCGGCGTGGGTGATCATGGTCCTCAACAGCCTGTTCCAGGCCCTCACCGTGCCGCTGGTCTTTGAGATCGGAGTGCGCGTGGCAGGGCGGCGCACCGCGATCTGGGCGGCGTGGGTGTGGGCGCTCTACCCCGGAATCATGCAGTACGGCGTGAAGTGGGTGTGGGAGATGTCTTTGTCCACGATGCTGTTTGCCGCGGTGCTGGTGCTGGGCATGCGGATGCGGGGTACAGGCGGGCAGGCTCCGGAAGCGCATCGGGGGCGGGATTGGGCGCTTTTCGGACTGCTGTGGGGAACTATGGCAATGACCAATCCGATCCTGCTGTTGATGGCGCCGGTTGAGGGAGTGTGGATTCTTGCCGGCTTGCCGCAGAGGAAGAATCTGCTGCGGGGGGCGGCTCTGGCGCTGCTGTCGGCTGCGTTGTGCGCTGCGGTTGCCACGCCCTGGGTGGTGCGCAACTGGCTGGTGTTTCACGCCTTCATTCCCACCCGCGGCAACTTTGGCGCGGAGGCCGCGATGGCGTGGGCGCCGGAGTCGATGGGCTTTCCCTGGGGAGCGACCGTGCCCACCATGGAGGCCGCGCCCGAGCACCAGCTCTATGCGCGGATGGGCGAACTGGCCTATGTGCGCATGCGCGGACAGTTGGCGTGGAAGTGGGCGCGAGCCTATCCTGCGCATTTCTGGAAGCTGGCGGCGCTGCGGTTCTACATGTTCTGGGCCGGCGTGCCGCACACCACAGGGCCTGCCGCGGCGGAGAATATTCGCGAAACGGCGCACTGTTTTGGCTCCATTACCGGGATTCTCGGCCTGCTGCTCGCGCTGCGGCGCAGGCTTCCCGCAGCAGGACTGTTCGCGTGGGCCGTGGTTCTGCTGCCGGCCATTTACTATTTCATCGCCGCCGGCTCGCGCTTCCGCAACCCGCTGGAGCCGATCTTCGCCATCCTGGCCGTGTACCTGTTCCAGCAGGCGGAGCGGCGCTGGGGATTTACGCTGCCCGGGCTGCGCAGACTGTGGCCGGCCCGCTGACCGATGGCGGACAGGCAACAAACCGTTTGGCAATGGAAACGGGAGACGGGAGGAAACGGCGCATGGAGGCGAACGAAAAACAGGAGATTCTGGCGTTGCTGGAAGAAGGGCGGAGGGCGTTGCCGGCGGCCGTGGACGGCGTGACGGATGAGATGGCGAACCGTATTCCCGGCGCGGGGAGATGGTCGATCCTGGGATGCGCGGAGCACATCGCGGTTTCAGAGGACTACATGTTTTCGCAGATCGGGAAGGCGGCCGCGGCGATGGGGCCGGCGATCAACCTGGAGCGGGAGGCCAAAATGCTGGCGCGGGGAACCGATCGAAACCGGCGGATGGAATCGCCGCCGGAAGGGCATCCGACGGGAGCTTTCCCCACGCTCGCGGGCGCGCTCGAGCATTTTCTGGAGAGCCGGGAGCGCACCATGGAGTTCGTGCGGGATTGCAAGGAAGACCTGCGCGCGAAGGTGACCTGGCATCCGATTCTCGGAGCGGCGAACAGCCACGAAATGCTGCTCAGCATGTGCGTGCATGTTCTGCGCCACGTGAAGCAGATTGAAGAGATCAAGGCGGAGCTGGATTAGTGCAGGAGGTTTGGCCCTGCTTTCCGGGTTCGTTTACCAGGCAGATGAGACTGGAGCGTTGCCTGCGGGCCGGCGACGCTTGAGCAGCGGGTCAGTTTCCGGACTGCCAGTCACTCGACCGCAACTCGAAAACATTGGGGTCTCGCCCACAACACCCTCCCGGACCGCTCTCTGAGTGGCTCGATAATTTGGCAACAAGCGGGATTTCATGCGGCGCGCCTGGGGGTGCAAGCCCGTTTCCGGGTACTCATCTTGTCACGAGATTCAATGGCGGGGAGAGTAGATCGAATGCCGGTTCTCTTCAGGAGAGCGCCCGCAAGCTCCTGCGGAGTTCGTCACGGCGACGTTCCGGAACGAGTTGCTCGACCTCATCGTGAGTGCGCTTCCACACTGGAACCGCGCGAGCAAGCAGGTTGCGTCCCTTGCCTGTGAGTTTCAAGAAGCGGCTCCGCCGATCCGACGGGTCTGGAAATACCTTGACCAACGCGCGACGTTCAAGAGGCTTCAAGGCGGCGGTCAACGTGGTTCGATCCATGGCGAGCAGAGACGCCACCGGTCCCATAGGCGGCGGCTGCGGACGATTCAGGGACATCAAGAGTGAAAACTGCCCATTGGTCAGCCCGAATGGGCTCAATGCTTCATCGAATCGCCGCGCCAAGGCGCGCGCGGCGCGCTGCACATGAAGACAGAGGCAGCAGTTCCGCACCAGGAGCGTGGTTTCGTACGGAAGCATTTTTGCACTTGACACAGACCAAGGTTAGTTGATATCAACATATTCGTCAAGCGAAGTTTCCCCGCAACCCTTTCCCCGGTTTGAATTCTTTTGGAAGCAACTTCCCGAATGGAGGTCCCATATGCCATTCCTTCGCGATTTGAGAATTGCCGTCCGTTCATTGGCGCGAGTGCCCGCGCTGTGGATCACAGTCGCCCTTACGCTGGCATTGGGTATCGGCGCCAACGCCGCAATCTTCAGCGTGGTTCGCGCCGTGCTTCTGCGTCCGCTCGCAAATCGCGACGAAGGCCAGTTGCTTTACGTGCGCCAGAGCGCCCCCGGCATCGGCATGGCCAACGCAACGTTCTCGATCCCCGAAATTCAGGACATCGGCAGTGGGCTGAAGTCGATCAGAGAACTCGGCACGTTTTCAGAGATCGACTTTACGCTCGTGGGTCTCGGCACGCCACGCGAGATTCCCGCGGGCGTGGTGGATGGGAACTACTTCGAGGTGATGGGACTGCGCCCGGTGCTCGGACGCCTGCTGACTCCCGCCGACGACGGCAAGAATGCCGCGGGAGCCGTGGTGCTGACCTATCATTTCTGGAGGACGTCGCTCGGTTCCGATCCCAGCGTGATTGGAAAGACGGTGCGGCTGGAGAGCTTCAGCGGCGCGCGTTCCGCGACCGTGATTGGGGTTCTGGAACCATCCGTGCCCTATCCGGTGGCAACGGAGATCATCGCCAACGTCGTGACCAGCCCGCATCATCTGTCCGCCACGATGGTGACGGGGCGCGAACATCGCATGACGGAAGTGTTCGCGCGCCTTGTTCCCGGCGCGACCGTCGACGGTGCGCGAGCGGAGCTCCGCACCGTATATGGCGCCATGGTCGCGGCACACCCGGAGGTGTACAAGGCCGAGGACCATTTCAAAATCGATGTGACGCGCATGCACGACCAGATCAATTCGCGCGCCAATACGATCTTGTGGGTTCTGTTCGCGGCTTCGGGCCTGCTGTTCGTGATCGCGAGCTCGAATGTCGCCAATCTGGTGCTGGCGCGAACGGTGCGCCGCGAATCGGAGCTGGCTATACGCTCGGCCTTGGGAGCAAGCACTGCAGCGCTTCGCCGGTCTTTGTTGGCGGAGAGCCTCGTGCTGTGTGGCAGCGGGGCGCTGGCGGCAGTGATCCTCGCCGTCCCGATGGTGGCCGTGCTGGGCCGGTATGCGTCGCGCTTCTCGGTGCGCGCCAACGACCTTACGCTCGATTTCAGCCTGGTGTGGTTTGGAATTGGGCTGGCGCTGATCGCGGCCGTTTTCCTGGCATTGATTCCGCGGCTGCCCTCGGCGAACGCGCCGCAAAGCGGGCTTACCGGCCGGGGAGCGCGCGTGGCCGGGGGAAGCAGCAGGCGGCTTCGCGCCTTCGCCGTTACGCAGATCACGGCCTCGTTCCTGCTGCTTGCCGGGGCGTGTGTGCTGATGAAGACTCTGTTTGTGCTGGAGCAGGTCCGGCCGCCATTCGATTCCGCCAACGTTCTGGCCGTGAATTTGCCGGTGATGTCGTATGGAAAGACGCCGCAACAGGTGAGTGAGTTTTATCGCGACGTCGAACGGCAGGTCAGCGCGCTGCCGGGAGTGGAGCACGTGTCTTCAGGATTCAGCGCTCCCTGGCGCGACGAACAGGGGCTGAATATCAGCTTCACATTCGCGGCGCAAGGCGCGAGACGCGATGACGGCCAGGATTTCCGCGCCAAGTTCCGGTCCGTATCCCCCGGATTCTTCGCTACGTTCGGAGTACCGATCACGGCAGGCCGCGATTTCAATGACGGCGACAAGGACGGCTCCGAACGCGTGGTCATCATCAGTCAGAGCCTTGCGCGGCTGCTCTATCCAGGCCAGAACGCGCTGAACCGCAAACTGTGGTGGACGGACGGGGTGATGAAGTTCATCGGCATCAGCCCCGACCCAAGACGGATCATCGCCGTGGTTCCCGATTTCGACGATGAGAATATCATCCCGTCGCCGGCCATGACGATCTATCAACCGATCGAGCAGGAAGGATGGAATGGCCGCCTGTTCGTACGCGCGCATCGGGATGCTTACGCGCTGGTTCCGGCCATCACTCGAACCATTCACACGATGTCGGCAGACCAGCCCGTGGAGAAGGCCAGCACGCTCGGAGACGTTCGCGCCGAGGTCCTGGCACCGGACCGCCTGAATGCGATTGTATTTGGCGGATTCGCAGCCGTGGCGCTGTTGATCTCCGTGGTGGGCGTGGCGGGCGTTCTTGCGTTCTCAGTGAGCGGGCGCACGCGCGAGTTCGGAATCCGTATGGCCCTGGGCGCTCTGCCGCGCAACATTCTCACCATTGTTCTGGTAGAGGGCGTGGTGATGGCGGGCATCGGAGTGGGCGCAGGATTGGTGGTGGGCTTTGCCCTCGCACGAGCAATCGGCAAATACGTAACGGAGATCCATCAGCCGGGGGCGCTCGCCTTTGTCGCGTCCGCCGCCGTCATTCTGGGTGCGGCCGTAATCGCTTCGGCTGTGCCTGCGGCGCGCGCCGCCAGTGTGAACGCGGCGGAAGCGTTGCGTTCGGAGTAATTTGCTTACACCGATGGCATGGTTGGGCGAAATCACTTCAAGGATCTTCTGAGCAGGGGAGTGAAATCGTGGAAACTTTCACAGAAACCGTTGCTTGCAGCCACGCGCCATTCGGTCGTTTGGTCGGATTTCCATCGAAGAGCCGGTCCCTTGGAGAGAACTGCTTCTCGACCGGCGGGAAAGCCGCAACGCTCAGTGAGATATCTATCGGTCTTGCCTTTCAAGTCGCGGGTGTGTGGTCAACTATCCGGGGACTGCACCACTAGCGGCGCTTGTTGAAGATTGACCTTTATGCCCCAAAGCCGGTACACTACACTAGTTTGGCGATTCCTGCCTGTTGCCGTGGAGCCAGACGTTCGCCCGAGGTTTTTGGGGCTTGAGCGTACCGCGGTGCGGAAGTTTCCGCCCGAGCTTTTTGGAAGCATGAGCGCACCCGCCACGGCGGGAGCCGCGCTGGAGGGTTTATGTACGCGGTTATTCGTACCGGCGGTAAGCAGTACCGGGTCGCTCCGGGCGACGTGGTGAAAATTGAGAGTGTGGCCTCCCAGGAAAGCGCCGACAAGACCAGGACGGTCGAGTTCAGCGACGTTCTGGCGGTTTCAGGCGAGGCCGGAACGGTGGCCAGGCCGGCCGCAGCCAAGGTGACCGCCGAAGTGCTGGGCGAAGGGCGCGGGGACAAGATCCTGGTCTTCCACCTGAAGCGGAAGAAGCAGTACAAGAAGCTGCAGGGGCATCGGCAGAACTTTACCGAGGTGCGCATCAAGGCCATCGAGGCCGACGGCGTTACCTACACCGCCGCCAGCTAAGGCAGCGCAGGAAATTGAGAAGGGGATAAGGCAATGGCACATAAGAAGGGTGGAGGCAGCTCCACAAACGGACGGGACTCGAATGCACAGCGGCTGGGCGTAAAGGCCTTTGCCGGCGAACTGATTACGGGCGGATCGATCATCATGCGCCAGCGCGGGACCCGCATCAAGCCGGGCGTCAACGTGGGCAGGGGCTCCGACGACACGCTGTTTGCCAAGGTGACAGGCCGGGTGAAGTTTCAAGATCGCGGCAGCCGCGGACGGTTTGCCTCGATCGAACCGGTTGCAGCCGAGTAAGAAGACTCAGACTTGATGGAAAAGGCCACGGCGCTGCCGTGGCCTTTTGTTGTTCCCTATTCCCTGTTCCTTAGTCCGTATGTCCAGTTCCCTGTCTTTACAATTCCGATTCGCGCCTCTTCAGATTCCTGTTGAGCACCCGCTCCACCACATTCTCCACATCAGTCAGGAAGAAACTGTTGGCAGGCTCCTGCACGGCAATCTGGGTTCCGGTGTGGCCCAGGGCCGAGGCGATCTCGTTCCAGCGGTAGATGGTGGAGTTCACTGGCATGACCATGGGCTTGCGGGCCGGCTCGGGGAGCGCGCAGTAGGCAACCCATGTGCTGAGCGAGAACAGGATCACGGCTTCATAGACAAACTGCAAGGGAGCCGTGAGCGAAGCAAAGCGCGGGATCATCGATACGGTGACGAAGTCGTTGGCAGCCATCACACCAAAACCGAGAGCAATGCCAAAGGCCAGGTCGCGCACGGAAAGACGCAATGCGTTCATGCTCAGGCAGAGGAAGGCCAGCAGGCACAACTCAAGGAGGCTTATGGAACGCATCAACGCGATGCCAACATCGGGGATTGCGAGGAGGCCCCGATGGGCAAAAGAAATGGTGGAAAAAGTAACGATGACGGAAACCAGGACCGTCCAGCGAAAGATCACGATGCCAAACTTCAGCAGCCCAGGCAGAGCCGACAGCGCGGAGCGGAAGACCTCCATGCAAACGAAGTACAACAGCACGGCACTGGCCATGTAGACCGCCCAGTAGGCGAAGAAGTAGGCCTGCGCGCAGGTGCGCTGGAACTGGTGAGAGTCAAGCAATTGGCCCGTTTGGCCCAGGAGGAGAAGCGAGAGCACCGGGGTGGATGCCACGCGCAACGCCAAATAGGCTCCCATCGCCGGGAATCGGCGATGCAGCCCCTTCTTCCAGAACATGAACGCCAGCACGGCCGAGAGCAGGAACTCCGCCGCACCCATCATCGACATCGCCAACTGAGAAGACATAGGGAGCCGCTCGCTATCCTAAGGACCATCTCAGGATAACGCGGAAAGCGATTCTTCTCAACTAAAATTCCCTTTATGCCTTGTGGCACTTCTGTGCCATTACTTTCTTGGGTTACCGGCTGGCATCGTTGGCGGGACATGTAGGCAGTCCAGGGGCGCAGAGCGGAATCGGCATCCTGGCGGTCGCCGATTGGGAGCTGGGGAAGGCGGGCTTGGAGGAAGACGAGACGGAGGCGGCGGCGGCACCGGCGAAAACCACCGACAATGCGAAGATGCGGATCGCGAGTTTCATAATTGGTAACCCCTCATAAAATTGAATTTGCAGGAGAAGCGTCTCCCTACAGCTTTAGAGAGTAGATCAAAAACTCCACTAAGTCCAGTTTTTTCATGCGAATACATAATTAGTTACTAGGCTGATTACTAACGTCATCATCCCCGTTAGTAATCTAACCACGGTAACCGATTTCATCGTCTCCGCCTGAAGCTCCTATTCCCCCTCTCAACATGCTAAAATAGTGCCAGGAAAATTCGTGTAAAGCCCCCGTGTTTCAAGCGGTTAGTCCCAGAAATTTAGCCCGGAATGGCAAGCCGGAAGCCGCGCCCCGTGTGGAGCTCAAAGCGAAAGCCCTGCGAACGGAATCCTATGGCGATTGAAGTACCTGACGACGATTCACTCCCCGACGGCAACAGCAACGGCAGCTACACAGGCGAAAACATCAGGATTTTGGAAGGTCTGGAGGCCGTGCGCCTGAGGCCGGCCATGTACATCGGATCAACTGGCGAGATGGGACTTCACCATCTGGTATACGAGGTGGTGGACAACTCCGTGGACGAGGCCCTGGCCGGCTATTGCAAGAAGATCGACGTCGTGATTCACGTAGACAATTCGATCACGGTGGTCGATGACGGGCGCGGCATCCCGGTAGACCTGATGCCCGTGGGCAACGGCCAGATGATGCCGGCGGTGCAGGTGGTGCTGACCAAGCTGCATGCCGGCGGCAAGTTCGACGCATCGACCTACAAGGTGTCCGGCGGGCTGCACGGGGTGGGCGTGAGCTGCGTAAACGCGCTGAGCCAGGAGTTCAACGTGGAGATCTGGCGCGACGGGCAC
>DASWZM010000027.1:0-8810 GCA_036404455.1 Occallatibacter sp.
CCCGCCACAACCATTCCCCGGGATCTGGCCGCCGGTTTTGCCGAGGCGGCAGGCGTCAACCGCTGAATCCCTGGCGAGGGTAAAGCTCTTCAAGCCAGAAAGAGTGTTCCATCCTTCCGATCTACTCTTGACTCCACAACAGGATGGCTGCCCGTGGGCGTCCATCCTGCAGTGAGCACCACTCCGCTGCAGCTTAGAAATGGAACGCCGGCATTCCCTTCAGGAGGAATTCATACCGCGGCCGAAGTGTGTCCGGGCCCGCGGTGATAGTGCTGTCCAGGTGGATCAGCGAATCGTCTATGTCATACTTTGGCCACACTGGAAGCTCCGGTCCGTTGGGATCGCCGGTCCTGGCGAAGTTGGTCCAGTAACTCATCATCTGATCGCTCAGCTTGCTGTCCTCGGCGCGGACTGTTTCGCCGGGACGGGTGTCCAGTGTGCCGAATAGATACTCGATGTCGTCGGAGTGGAAGGCAAAGGTGCCGGGGTGGTACTTGCTGGGCAGTGCTCGCAGCTCAAAGTGGTAGCGGTACACCGGCGACTCACCCGTCTTCCTGTGCGCCTCCAGCCATTTCCAGGTGCCGAAGGCAATGAAGGAGTCGCCGCCATATTCGATGGCCGAATCCACCGCCTGCCCATCCGTGTCGCCGGGATAAAGCGTGAGGAACTCGGTAGCGCGATCCTTGAAGAGGCCGGCAGCCATTCCTTTCCATTTTTCGGCCGTCATGCCGTTGGCCAGAAAGCTGCCCTCGTCGCGGTTCCAACCGGCAAGCAACGGCACATGAGCCTGCTTTCCGGCGGCGTATGTGTCGGCCACCGGCTCGGTCAGCAGCTTTCCGTCTAAATCCGGTGGAAAACCGCCTCGCTGAGCCTTCACCGCGTCGAGAATCTTGTCGGTGGGAAGAGCACGCAGTTCCTGGAGCGACTTGACCCCTAACGTGGCGACCCACTCGCCGTCCTTCTTTTCGCGCGCTTCCAGGTTGTCGGTTGGAAGCACATCGCTGAATGCCGCCCCGCTCTCGCCGATGCCTTTTGCGAAAAGCCCCCGCGCCGCCGGAGACGCCATCAGCGTGCTCACCGCGAAGGAGCCGGCGCTCTCGCCGAAGATGGTGACGTTGTCCGGGTTGCCGCCAAACTTCTTGATATTGGCCTTGACCCACTCGAGCGCTGCTACCATGTCCAGCAGCCCGTAATTCCCTGCCGTGCCGTTGGCCTCTTTGGCCAGATCTGAAGTGGCCAGAAAACCGAAGACCCCCAGCCTGTAATTGATGGTCACCAGCACCACGCCCTTGAGGGGCAGAAAGTCGCCGTTGTGCCTCGGCTCCGAGCTGGCTCCGCCGGAGTAGCCGCCGCCGTGAATCCAGAACAATACCGGCAGCTTGCTCTTGTCCGACGAGTCGGCGGGCGCATAAACGTTCAGGAACAAACAGTCCTCGCTTGGACCGCTGTCGAGGAAGACCATGTCGTCGAATACCCGGCCCTGTGCGCAGTGTGCGCCGAATTTGGTCGCGTCGCGTTCGCCCTTCCACTTGACCGGCGGTTCGGGCGCCTTCCAGCGCAGATCGCCCACAGGAGGCGCCGCGTACGGCAGCCCCAGAAACGCATTCACCTTGCCGCCGCTGATGGTCTTGCCTTGTACCTTGCCTTGTTCGGTCTTCACCATCAACGAGCCGGCATAAACGGACGTCGACATTCCCCAGGTGAGTCCCGCAACCGCCAGGGCACACGCCAATTTCACTCCCACTTGCATCACAAAAATCCTCCGCGGAATACGTTATCAGGTCGGGCGGGAGGAATTGCGAGTTTCACAATTTGCGACGGAAAAGGTCAGCGGTCCTCAAGCGCCATCTCCGGCCCCAGCAGATCCGCAATCGTCTCCCGGCGGCGGATGAGGCGGGCCTTCCCGCCCTCGACCAGCACCTCCGCCGCGCGCAGGCGAGAGTTGTAGTTCGAGCTTTGTGCCATGGCGTAGGCCCCGACGTCCAGCAGCGCCACCAGGTCGCCCGGTTCCACAGGTGCAAGCTTGCGGTCGCGCGCAAAAAAGTCTCCCGTCTCGCACACCGGTCCCACCACGTCGACGGTCCGCAGTCTTCCAGCGCGAGGGCGCACCGGCACAATCTCGTGATGAGCCTGGTAGAGCGCCGGCCGGATCAAGTCGTTCATGGCCGCATCGGTGATGACGAACGTCTTCTTGCCGTTTCGCTTCACCTGGAGGACCCGCGCCACCAGCGCCCCCGCCTGCGCCACCAGGAACCGGCCTGGCTCCAACAGCAGACGGCCCTCGAAGCCGCCCAGCGCCAGCTCGATCGCAGCGGCATACTCCTGAACCACGGCTGCCGCGTCAAAGCTGCCGCCGTAGTAGTCGATCCCAAGGCCCCCGCCAGCATCGATAGCCTTAAGCACAATGCCTTCGCGCCGCAATTGGCGAACCAGTTTGCTCACCCGCTCGATGGCCGCGCCAAAGGGCTCAGCCGAACAAATCTGCGATCCTATGTGGACGCTCACCCCGTGCGCCTCCAGCCACCGTTTGCCGGCCACGCTCAAGTAAATCCGCCTGGCTTGCCGGATATCGATGCCGAACTTGTGTTCGCGCAGACCGGTAGAGATATAGGGATGGGTATCGGCAAACACGTCCGGGTTCACGCGCAGAGCAAAGCGCGCCTTGCGTTTGAACATCCGAGCGCGGGCGGCCAGCAGCGCTAGTTCCGCCTCGCTCTCCACGTTGAATTCGAGAATTCCGGCCTTCAACGCGCGGTCGATTTCCGCCGCCGTCTTGCCCACGCCGGAAAAGACCACCCGGTCCACAGCCTCCGGCGCGGCCGCCAGCACCCGCTCCAGTTCGCCGCCGGAGACGATGTCAAATCCCGTCCCGCCGTCGGCAAGCAGCTTCAGAATGGCCAACGCCGAGTTGGCTTTGACCGCGTAGCAGATCAGGTGATCCCTGCCCTTGAGCGCCTGCTGAAACAAGCCCAGCCGCTCCACGATCTGGTCCGCGGAGTACACATAGAGCGGGGTGCCAAAGCGCCTGGCCAGGGCTTCGAGCGAGACCTTCCCGCAGTGCAGCGCGCTCTTCGGCTGGGGGTAGCAAAAGGGCCGGGGCGATGGAGTGGGGGCCAGGGTCAAGATGAGCTTCCAAAGGGAAAACGCTCTCTTGAGCCTACAGCATTTTCGAGCGGCATTCGAGCCTTCCAGGCTTCCGCCTGCATTGAACGGCCGTATTGAATCAAGCACGATGCCGCGGAAAGCGGCGCGACAGGCTTAGAATCAGTGCGGCTCTCCCCTAAATTGTTCTTCGTTGATTCCAAACGATTATGCGAAAATCGACGGTGCGCCAATGAAAATCTCCCCGAAGTCAAGAGCCATCCTCACCGACAGCCACTTCCTTGTCCCGATGATCGTTTTCTGTATCGGGCTCGCACTCCTCATCACGCTTCACTGATTCAATCCGTCCCCCGGCCCGCCTTGGGGCGCGCACGAAACTGCCTCAGCCCAATTAAGGGCCATTTCTAGGCACAACGAGGAATGACGAAGTTGAGCCCTACGGCGAAGACGGACACGAAAGCGAGCTTCGGGTCGATCCACGGGATAGGGGTGTCTTGTGGCCTTGCGGCAGGCGTATGGCTGGGAGCGGCGGAAGCTCCCACGAAGCTTGTGAACTCCGGCCTCTCACCCTACGCCATCTCGCTGTGCATGGTCGCGGGCGTCTTCACAGCGCGATGGACAGTCCCCACTCTGCTCAAGGGAACCCGTTATGTTTTCGCCGACCTGGCCGAAAACAGGCATCTCATTCTCACCGCCATTCTTGCGGGCATGCTGTGGGCCGTCGCCAACACCCTCACCGTTTTTGCCATTCGCGATGTGGGCCTCACCATTGCCTTTCCCTTGTGGAATACAAACTCGCTGGTCGGCATCCTGTGGGGCCGCCTGCTGTTTGGAGAGCTGAAGGGAGCGAGCGGCAGGAATATCGCCAAGGTGGTGCTGGGAGCGCTGGCCATCGTTGTTGCCGCGGTCATGCTCGCCTTCAGTACTATCCATGGGGAAGGCTCCCATGCCGGCCGCGCGGTGAGCGGCATCCTGGCCGCCGCGGGCGCAAGCCTGTTGTGGGGGACCATGTACATTCCCTACCGCAAGGCCTACATCAGCGGGATGAATCCGCTCTCGTTCGTCACCGTCTTCACGATTGGAGAGTTGGCCACGGTGTTCGCTCTGGTGCTCGCTCTCGATGGAGGAACAAAGGCGGCAATCTTTCATTCTCCTGAGACAAAGCACCTGCTCTTCTGGCTCTTTCTGGGTGGCTTTGCCTGGGTTATCGGCGATCTCTTTCAGCAATTTGCCACCAAGTACCTGGGCATCGGCAGAGCCATTCCACTCTCCAATACCAACCAGCTTTGGGGGCTGGCATGGGGCGCGCTTGTCTTCGCAGAGCTGGCCCACGCGGACTGGCCCCACCGGCTGCTCGTCGTGGCAGGGTCGCTGGTGATGATCCTGGGCGCGCTGGCCGTCAGCACGGCAATTGCCACCGAGCGCGAGCAAGCGTCAACGAACGACGCGCTCCGCCGCGAGTGCGCGCGTTACAACCTGGACTACAACCGCGTCCTGCGAGCCTACAGCGGTGCGGGGCCCGGCGATCGCCCTGACGGCAACGACCGGCGCGAATGGTGGGATTACGCCATCCTCGCGACAGCCGCGGGCGTGTTTGTCTATCTTGGGTGGAACGCGAGAGTCCCGGCGCTCGGGATGAATTTCGCCTGGCTCTGGGTCCTCGTGGGAGTGCTTGTCGCCACCGCGGGTGTGTGCGGCTGGGGACTCTGGAAGGCGACCAGGTTCTCGTAGTGAGGCACTCCCGCTCCCGTTACAATGACCAAATGACGGAGTCGTCGAAGGTTGACCTTGTGGGCGTGGGAGTGAACGCCACCGACACGCTGATCCTCCTCTCGGATTTTCCCGCACGCGGTTCCAAGGTGGAGTACGGCGCCTCTACTGTCCTGCCGGGAGGGCAAACTGCAACCACCGTGGTTGCCTGTCAAACCTGGGGACTGAGTACCCGCTATGTTGGCAAACTCGGCGACGACGCCGCCGCGAGACTTCATCGCGATGCGTTCGCCCGCTTGGGCGTAGAGGCGCAACTCATCACCGTCGCGGGGGGCCTCAGCCCTCAGTCCCTGATCCTGGTCGACAAAGGCGGCGAGCGGACGGTTCTTTGCCGGCGCGATGAGCGGCTGGTGCTTCAGCCGGAAGACCTCGATCGCGAATGGATCGTCAATGCGCGAGCCCTGCACGTGGATGGTTACGACACGGCCGCGGCAACCATAGCGGCCGGTTGGGCCCGCGCCGCCGGCATACCCGTCATCGCCGATCTCGACGAGCCGTATCCAGGCGTGGAAGAGCTCATCGAGAACATCGATTATCTCATCGTGAGCAGGGATTTCCCGAGCCGGCTCATGGCGGAGCCCAACCTGGAGAGAGCCTTGCGCCGCATGCAAATTCGCTTTGGATGCCGGCTCACCGCTGCAACGCTGGGTCAGAACGGCGTCCTGGCGTGGGATGGAAAGCAGCTTCTGTCGAGCTCCGCCTACCGCGTTCCCGTGGTCGATACCACCGGAGCTGGAGATATCTTCCATGCCGGATTTATCTATGGATTGCTGCAGGGCTGGCCCCTGCAAAGGCAGCTCGATTTCTCCTGTGCGGCTGCCGCAATGAATTGCATGGCCGCCGGGGCCAGAGGCGGAATTCAGACCGTCGAAGCCATTGAAGCACTGATGGCCACGACCCCCCGATACCAGCCCGCTTACGATGTGCCGGGTTCAGATTGAATCTCTCTTCAATCTCGAAGAAGCGCCCAGGCCGGCCCGGGATTCAGCCTTCTGAAAGAACGCAGGTCCCCGACCCTTCAGCGCAACCGGCCCCTCAAGCTTCGGGTTGGCGCAGCCACTCGGCCAGCAAGGTTGCCACCTTCCGCGGCCGCTCATAGGCGGCAAAATGTCCTGCATCGGGTAACAGGTGGAATTCGCACCCACCCGGCGCCGCATGGAAGGCCTCCATCTCATCGGGTGTCACAGCGGAATCCTCGCCCCCGGCAATCGCCAGCACCGGCACTCCAATGGTGGTCACGGCCGGTACCGAATCCGGCCGCGTGGCCAGTCCCGCCTGCACGGCCACTGCCGCTTCCGGCGTCAGCGTCATGCGCGCCCGCAACTCGCTCACAATCTCAGGGCAGCGTTCGCGCGCCGTCGGCCCCACCAGGCTCTGCGCCATGCCGTCGAACAGCGCCGCGGCGCCCCCGGCTCGCACCAGCGCGATGTTGGCAGCGCGCCTGGCCTGGTTGGTTTCGGCATCCGGCTGGGCCTTGGAACAGACAAAGGCCAGCCCCCGCATCCGCTCCGGAGCCCTCCGCCACAACTCCAGCAGTACATAGCCGCCAATCGAGCAGCCGGCAAAAAATGCCTCCGGCACTTCAAGGTGATCGAGGAGAGCAAGAACATCGGCGGCCAGTTGCGCCATGGCCAGCACCGGAGCGTCGGGAACGCGCGCGAAACCACCCACCGGCAGGTTCCGGCCCAATTCCGAACGGCCATGGCCGCGCAAATCTGGAACAATGGCGCGAATACCGCCCAAATCATCGATAACCGGACGCCAATAATCGTGATCGAGCGGCGTGGGATGCAGGAAAACCAC
This sequence comes from Occallatibacter sp., assembly GCA_036404455.1. Taxonomy (GTDB): domain Bacteria; phylum Acidobacteriota; class Terriglobia; order Terriglobales; family Acidobacteriaceae; genus Telmatobacter. Next base: position 6,676 of record DASWZM010000027.1, read on the forward strand.
CGGCAGGCCCGCCCCGGTCTCCCGAAAACTCAGCCTCGCTCTATCCGATTCATACCAACCGTTCATACATTAGGAGGATACGCCCCAGGAAGCCCAACCGGCTCCTCGGGGATTCCAATCCAGCCGGCCAAATAGGCCACGCCCACAAATCCGCTGGTGAAGAAGAATCCAAGAACGGTCAGGATACGGACAACGGCGACATCCCATCCATAGGCCTGCGCCATGGCCAGGCAGACCCCGGCAATCTGCCGGCCCACAAGCGGCCGAACCAGCGGCCTGCCGGGCATCGGCGGCGCCACAGAAATCACGGCGCCGCAGTTCGAGCAGAATCGCGCGCTATGGGGCAACCCTGTCCCGCAACGATTGCAAAAGACGGCCATGATCGATCCCCCCTCCGAAATCTCCAACCATTTGAACATACGGAAATAAAGCGGCCGCGGTTCCAAAGTTCAAACCAAATCCGAATAGATCCAGCGATTGAGGGTTGTTGTCAGGTCCCCGTATAGGCGGTGCGCAGGTATTTTCTTGCGGTATCGGCGCGAGAGGTGTTCGGTCCGTTGTCGATCGCAGCCTGGTAATCCTTCACTGCCTGCTGGCGCTCCCCGTTCAGGTCATGGCACTGGCCCGCGGCCACCAAGGACCGGATCTTCAGTTCAGGTCCCACGTTCACGGTCCAGGCGGCCTGTTCATAGGCCTGCGCCGCCTCTCCATAGTGGCGCTGCCCACGCAGGGCGTCGCCAAGGCCAAAGTAGGTGAGCTCCATGCGCGCGGAATAGAAATAGCCGGGCCTGGCGTCGGCGGCCAGAATCTCACGGTATGCCGCCACGGCGCCCATGCCCTCGCCCGCATCCTTGCGCAGGTTGGCCTCTTCCAGGCTGAACAGGTAATCCCGGGGATATTCGTTTTTGAGGGCGCGGACCACCTGAATCGCCTCTTTGTACCGGGCCTCGCGGCGCAGGAAGAGCGCAATCGTGGTGCGCGCCTCGACACTGGTCGCCACCCCGCGGTTGCCAGCGTCGGTGAGCATCTGCAGGCCGCGGCTCTTCGACCCGGTGACGCCGGCAAAGCCGATGAGAAGTTTGAAGGGCCAAGGCAGCGCGCCCACGACGTACTCATAGACTCCGACCACGAGTTTGGCGTCCACATAATCCGGGTCCAGTTGCAGCACGCGTACAGCGTCGTCCTTGGCCTTCGTGGCCAGCCGGAAGCCGGCGCCATAACCCCGCTGCACCATGGCAAGGTAGGTACACTTGAGGGCGCGCGCCCAGCCACGGGAATAAAGCGCGTCCACGTCGTTGGGGTTCTTACCCAGCCGCAAGCCAGCTTCGTCAACGGTCTCGTCGGCCAGCGCCAGGATGCGGTCGCGCGTCTTTGGATCTTCGCTGGTGGCGTGCCGCCCGGTCAGGAAGCCGTCGTTTGCGTAGAAGGTGGTGTCCAGCAGGTCCTGCCGGTAGAGCTCCTGAAAGACCACGGCCTCAAGCAACAGAGCCGTGGGCTGCGGATCGCCCGGATGCGCCGCATGAAAGCGCTCGAAACGCTCGACGGCGCCCGGATAGTCCAGGTTGTAGAAGTGCTCAAATGCGTCGCGCACCAGCGGGTCGCGATTCAGGGGATTGGTATGCACCTTTGAAGCCGAACAAAGACCAGCCGCTCCCAGCAATACAATTCCCCACCCCAATCCGCGCATCCAAAACGATCCCAATTTCAACCTTAAATCTCCTTCTTCCTCGAATCCCGTGACGGGCTCCGCCACGGAATGGATCGCTTCCCTGGACCAGCTCTTACTGCCTTAAGGATTTTTTCTTCAGAATCACTGACAGTTTTTCAGCGTTTTTCTCGCTATTCAGAATAGAGGCATGCATTTCAACAGGCGCGGGACGCGCTGGCCCATCGAAAGCCAATTCGCGCCTCTCGAGAGGGCAAAAAAGGAAAGCCTCGCCTGTTTGACGTTAAACACCAACAGAAGGTTCTTGAAAATGCTCCACCCGCTTGGCTCCCCATCCGCGGCGTTGTTGACCAGCCGCTAACCCAGATCTTCTCTCTTGCATCGAGGATTGGTGAAATGAATCGGAAAGAGATGCTGCTTTTGTTGCTCAATCAGGCTCAGTTTAACGGATTCGAGTTTCGCCGCTGGT
>DASWZM010000028.1:0-15945 GCA_036404455.1 Occallatibacter sp.
GGGTCCCCGGCCGTCAGATACACCACCAGCGAGGGTTTGTGTTCAAACAGAATCGCCATCGAAGTCTCGGGTTTCCGCGGTCACGCCCCCTGGATCTTCAACTCGCTCGCCAGGATGCCCATATCCTTGTCGCCGCGTCCAGAGAGGTTGATTACCAGTATGTCATGGGCAGCCAGCGTGGGAGCAAGCTTCAAGGCCTCGGCCACCGCATGCGCGCTTTCGAGAGCCGGCAGAATCCCCTCCGTCCGCGCCAGCTTCACCACCGCGTCCAGCGTCGCCGCATCGTCCTGCGAAACGTACTCCGCCCTCCCCGAATCGTGCAGCGCCGCGTGTTCCGGCCCGACCGACGCATAGTCCAGCCCCGCCGAAACCGAGTGCGTCAGCGCAATCTGCCCGTTCTCATCCTGCAAAACGTAAGAATACGTGCCCTGCAAAACCCCCGGCGCTCCGCCGCTGAACCGCGCCGCATGATCGCCCAGCGCCGTGCCGCGCCCGCCCGCTTCCACGCCAATCAGCCGCACCTGCTTTTCTGGAATGAACTCGTAGAACGCGCCGATGGCGTTCGACCCTCCGCCCACGCAGGCAATCACGGCAGTAGGCAGCCGGCCCTCTTTTTCAAGGATCTGCTTCTTCATCTCGATGCCGATTACGCGCTGGAAGTCCCGCACCATGGTCGGATAAGGATGCGGCCCCAGTGCGCTGCCCAGCAGATAATAGGTAGTCCGGACGTTGACGACCCAGTCCCGCATGGCCTCGCTGATGGCGTCCTTCAGCGTCTTCGACCCCGCCGAAACCGCGCGCACCTCCGCGCCCAGCAGCCGCATCCGCAGCACGTTCAGCTCCTGCCGCTCCATGTCCACGTCGCCCATGTAGATCACGCACTCCATGCCCAGCAGCGCGCACACCGTAGCCGTGGCCACCCCGTGCTGCCCCGCGCCGGTCTCGGCGATGATGCGCTTCTTGCCCATCCGCCTGGCCAGCAATCCCTGCCCCAGCGCGTTGTTGATCTTGTGCGCACCGGTGTGCAGCAGGTCTTCGCGCTTCAGGTAGATCTTCGCCCCGCCCAATTGCTCCGTCAGCCGCTTCGCAAAATAAAGCGGCGTCGGCCGGCCCGCATAGTCCTTCAGCAGCCCGGCCAGCTCCGCCTGAAACGCCGCATCGTTTTTGGCCGCTTCGTACTCGTGCTCCAGCTCGACGAGCGCCGCCATCAGCGTCTCCGGCACATACCGCCCGCCATACGCGCCAAATCGCCCCGCCCGCGACTCCGACGGTACTGCTGGAAGAATGACCGATGCCATTTTGAACAACCTCCTGCGTACCAAACCAAAGATCGGAGAACTTTTCAGTGTACAAGGGCGGCGATGAGAAACAGTCCGGCGGTCGAGCCCATCGTTGCAAGGGCAGCTGGTTACTATTCAAGGAACCTCTACACAAGCCGGCGCTTTGGAAGGGCGCCGTAAGCCGAGTTCCGAGCCACTACTTCCTCTTCCTGCTGATCTCGCACAGCATATCCGAATGAATGTTCAACCCGATATTGGTCATATTGTAGAAATGCTCGCTGGCGACCAGCCAGACCATTTCGCAGATCGCGCGTTTGGAATAATGATCGGCCATGCGTGCGAAAGTCTTCGGGTCAACCTTTTTATCCCGTGTCAGTTCCGTCACATAGTCCAGCGCCGCGCGCTCCGCATCGGTAAACAGGGGACTCGCGCTGTATTGCTCCAGCGCATCGAATTTGGCTTCATTCATTCGAGCCTTGATCGCGAATGCCCGGCCGATATCCATGCAGAACTCGCACACGTTGATGCGCGCAACCTGTTCCCGGATCAGCATGACCGTCTCTGGCGGCAGTTCCAGCTTCTTGTCGAGCTTGGCGATCTTCCCAACGAACATGCCGAACGCTACCGGCATCCGCGCGTAAACCACCTTCACCGGAGTCAGCACTTTGCCGAATTGCCGGCGCGTCATGGCATACGCCAGCTTCATCATCAGCCCCCGGGGCTTTTCAATGGGCGAAAGAAACGTATCCATATGCAATCCTCGAAAGAATCTGTTCCGATACCACCCTGCTCCCGATCGGCAGCCTGCGCCGGAGATTTCTCAAGGGCATCCCACACATTGGCGGAGCGCTCTCGTCTCATGAATCTTATCCCATTTTCGAGTGCAGCTCCACAGTCACCGCAAACGCAGAAAAGCACTGCATTTTCAGGGCCTTACGTCCGTTTCCTGCTATTTCTGAATCCCTTCCTCAGAATCACTGGGCAATTCCCTGCAACCCTTTGTCTCCGTTCGGCACCTTTCCGGAAGCCAATCCGCAAGGTCGGATGGCTCAGAAGGTTGACCTTTCAAGTTTCTGCAACCGCCTGGACGAAGGTTAGCGCAAAGATCGCAACCCTCCATGCGAACATTTGGCGGTTGCGCCGAATTATTTGAGCGAACATTTCGTTCATCCGCAGGCGGCGCGGGCGTTGCCGATAAAGGCGCGAAGTTTGGCAGGGTCTTTTCGGCCTGGAGCGGATTCGACGCCGCTGACTACGTCAACCCCCCAGGGTTGGAGCCTGGCGATGGCCTGGGCTACGTTTTCTGCGTCCAGCCCACCGGCGGCGATCAGGCGCTTCCGCGCTTCCGCGTTTTGCAGGAGGGATTTGCCGGCGGCTGCCCAGTCGAATGCCACGCCAGTGCCGCCCACTGCAGTAGCCGTTCGCGAGTCCACCAGCACTGCGTCCACATTAGGGTCCCGGGCGTGTTGCGCAATCTGTTCCGTTGCCAACTCCTCAGCTCCAGCGCTAACGTGCACCACGCGCAAAACCCGCAGCTCCGGCCCTAGCAGCGCGCGCAGTTTCGCCGGCAGCTGCGGCCCGGCCTCCCAATGCAGTTGCACGCCCGTGAGTCCGGCCGCGCGCACAGTGGAGTAAATCTCCTCCAGTTGCGCATCCACAAAAACGCCGATCTTCTCCACCGTCGCCGGCAGATGCGACCCAATGGCCGCCACCTCGGCCACCGTCACTCGCCGCGGGCTGGCTGCAAACACAAACCCCACCGCATCCGCCCCCGCCTCCACGGCCAGCCGCGCATCCTCAAGTGTGGTGTTGCCGCAGATCTTGATCCACAGGCTCATGGCTCTGTCCAAAGATCGTCGATGGGATGGCGTTGGCCAGGCCCTTGTTTTCGCTCAAAATCGGAGTCCAGTCCGGCGTTCGGAATGTTTGCAGAAACTTTGTTGGAGGATGGCTTTCGATTGGCGCCCTTCAGCAGTTCCGCCAGCGCCGTGCCGGGGTCGATCTGCCGCATCAGGCTTTCGCCAATCAGAAAAGCGTCAAACCCCGCGGCCCGCAGCCGGACCAAATCCTCCGCAGTCGAAATCCCGCTCTCAGCCACCCGCACCACGCTGGCCGGTATCCGCTCCCCCATCTCGAGCGAGGTTTCAAAGCACACCTCAAACGTCTTCAGGTCGCGATTGTTCACGCCGATCGCGTCGGCGCCGGTCTCGCCCAGCGTCTCCAGCACGCGGTCAAGCTCCTCGCCGGTATGCACTTCGACCAGCACATCCAGCCTTAGCCCGCGCGCCACATAAGCAAGGCGCTTCATCTCCTCATCGCTCAGCGCGGCCGCAATCAGCAGAATCGCGTCCCCCCGGTGCGCGCGTGCCTCCACGATCTGATACTCGTCAACCATGAATTCTTTGCGCAGGCAGGGCAACGGCGTCGCCTTCGACGCCAGCTCCAGATTGCGCAGGCTGCCCTGAAAATACGGTTCATCGGTCAGCAACGAAAGCGCCGCCGCTCCGCCCGCCTTGCAGCGCCGGGCAAGCCACTCCACGTCAAAGTCCGCGCGAATCAGCCCCTTCGACGGCGAAGCCTTCTTGATCTCGGCGATGACAGTTGGCCCTGTCGCCGCGTGCTGCCGCAAAGCCGCCGCCCAGCCGCGCGGCTGGTGCCTCGCTGCCCGCCGCTCCAACTCGGCAATGGGCACACGTGCCTTGGCCGCGGCCAATGAGGCTCGTGTCGTGGCAAGAATTGTTTCAAGGCGGGTCGGCATGCTCTGGCTAGAGTATAAGGTGATCTCCCTGGCCAATCTCCACCACCACCGCAGCGCCCGTCCCCTGGTCAAGCTGGTCGCCCAACTGCGGCTTCCGTCCCGGCGAACACCATTGCCCCAGGGCGGGCGAACTGGCCAACGCCAACAACCCCGCTCCAGCCAGACACACTGCCTTGTTGGAGACATGCATTTCGAAGCCTCCCGGGATCGACCATCGCCCAACAGACTGGAGGAAGATTGACCTGCAAGAAAAAACCTCGGCTCCGGGTGGGAATGATTGTATCCAAACTCGTATACTTTGCAAGAGCCCTTCAGTGGACAGTCACGCTGGCTTCGTGGACCATCATCGCTGTCTTTGCGCTCTTCGCCAAGCTCTTGTCTCTTGCCACGCAAGGGGATTCCATCGTAATACGTTGTCCGAATGCACTCTTTGCAGACATAGATGGCCAATATGCAGATACCTCTTCGCTTGGATGTCATCGATTCGCACACTGCGGGAGAACCTACCCGGTGCATTCTGTCCGGCGGCCCGCATCTCGGCTCAGGCCCGCTTGCCGAGCGGCTTGAGCGCCTGCGCCGCGAACATGACCACTACCGGCGCGCCATCCTCTGCGAACCGCGCGGTTCCGACGTTCTGGTCGGCGCATTCCTGCTGGAGCCCGTCGATCCGGCCTGCGCCGCGGGTGTCATCTTCTTCAACAACGCCGGATACCTGGGCATGTGCGGCCACGGCATCATCGGCGTCGCTGTCACATTGGCCCACCTGGGCCGTATTGAACCCGGCGAACACCGGATCGAGACCCCGGTCGGCGCCGTCAGAATTCAGTTGCACTCCGGCAGCCGCGTCACCATCCGCAACGTGCCGGCTTTCCGTCATCGGGCCGGCGTCACGGTTCAGGTTCCCGGCTACGGAGCGGTCACCGGCGATGTGGCCTGGGGCGGCAACTGGTTTTTCCTGGTGCGCGACCATGCCTTTGCCCTCACACTCGACCAGGTCGAGCCACTGACTGCCTTCACCTGGGAGATTCGCCGCGCTCTGGCGGCAGCGGGCGTTACCGGAGCCAATGGCGCCGAGATCGACCACATTGAACTGTTCACCGCTGCCCACGACCCGGCCAACCACAGCCGTAACTTCGTTCTCTGTCCCGGCAAGGCCTATGACCGCTCCCCGTGCGGCACCGGAACCAGCGCCAAGATGGCCTGTCTGGCCGCCGACGGACTCCTCAAACCAGGCCAAATCTGGCGGCAGGAGGGCATCCTGGGCACAGTTTTCGAGGGCAGCTTCCAGTTCGACGGCGGCGAAATCGATGCGGGAGAGAACGGCAACCTCCCCGAGCTCCGGATCGGCGAGAGAAGAATTGTCCCCACCGTGACCGGCTCAGCCCATGTAACCGCTGAATCGACGCTGATCTTCGACCCCGCCGACCCATTTCGGCTCGGAGTACCGCAATGAGCCTTTCCGCGCCGCAATCCTGCGACGTGGTAGTCGCCGGCGGCGGCATCGTTGGCGCTGCCTGCGCGCTGGCCTGCGCACAGCAAGGGCTCCACGTGGCTTTGGTCGAGCGCGAGTTTCCCGGCAGCGGGGCCACCGCCGCCGGCATGGGCCATATTGTCGTCATGGACGACTCCGAGGCGCAATTCGCGCTCACCCGGCGTTCCCAGCAGTTGTGGCAGGCACTCAGCTCCACCTTGCCGTCCAGCGCCGAGTACGAAACCCCGGGAACCCTCTGGGTAGCCGCCGATGACGAAGAGCTGGCCGAGGCCGCGCGCAAAAACGTCTGGCTCGCCGGCCGCGAAGTCCCCAGCCGCCTGCTCTCCAGCCGGGAGTTGGCCGCCGAGGAGCCCAACCTGCGTCCTGGCCTGGCCGGCGGACTGCTCGTGCTCGAGGACGCAATCGTCTACCCTCCCGCCGCAGCGCTCCATCTGGCCCGGCAAGCCCAGTCTCTGGGCGCCACGCTCCTGGCCGGCCGCTCCGTCACGCACCTGGCCGATGGCGAAGCCACGCTGGACGACGGATCCCGCCTGCGCGCGCCCAGGCTGGTCAACGCCACCGGCGCCGACGCTCCCCACTGCACGCCCGGCATCCCGGTAAAAAAGCGCAAGGGCCACCTGGCCATTACCGATCGCTATCCCGGCTTCGTTCATCATCAACTGGTCGAACTCGGGTATTTGAAGAGCGCCCACTCGGTCTCCACTGACTCGGTGGCCTTCAACGTCCAGCCCCGCCAGACCGGCCAAATCCTCATCGGCTCCTCGCGCCAGTATGGCAACGAGGATTCCGCCGTCGATCACGCGCTGCTCGCCGCCATGCTCCAGCGCGCCACGCTCTATCTGCCCGCCATCGCCTCGCTCAGCGTGCTCCGCGTCTGGACCGGCTTCCGCGCCGCCACCCCGGACAAGCTGCCGCTCATCGGTCCGGTTCCCGGCGATCCCACGCTGTGGCTGGCCACCGGCCACGAGGGCCTGGGCATCACCACCGCCCTTGCCACCGCCGAACTGCTCGCCGCCGCCTTCACCGGCGCCACGCCCGCCATTGCGCCTGAACCCTATCTACCGGCCCGTTTCAACCCCGCTTGCAACCAGGCTCACAATCAGGAAGCCGCCCCTCAGGAGAAGCTATGAACTGGACAGGCGTTCTACCCGCCATGACCACCGCCTTTGACGAGGATTACCTCGTCGATCATGCTTTTGTCGCCCGCCACGCCCAGTGGCTCGTCGAGAATGGCTGCACCGGCATCATCTGCCTGGGCTCGCTCGGTGAAGCCCCCACGCTCAGATTTGAGGAGAAGATCGACATTCTAACCACCGTCGTCGCGGCTCTCGACGGCAAGGCTCCGGTGGTTGCGGCCATCTCCGCGCTCTCCACCGCTGAGGCCGTCGAGCTGGCCCACGCCGCCCAGGTCGTCGGCTGCTCCGGGCTCATGATCCTGCCGCCGTACGTCTACAAGGGCGACTGGCGCGAGAACAAGGCCCACGTCGCGGCCATTCTCCAGGCCACGCCACTCGCCGGAATGCTTTACAACAACCCCGTCTCCTATGGTGTGGACTACCTTCCCGAGCAGATCGCGGAACTGGCTCTCGACTTTCCCAATTTCGCCGCCGTCAAGGAGTCCTCCACCGACGTTCGCCGCGTCACCGCCATTCGCGCCTTGATCGGCGACCGGCTCGCCCTGTTGGTGGGCGTCGATGACGCCATCGTCGAGGGCATCGCCGCCGGGGCCGTGGGCTGGGTCGCCGGACTGGTCAATGCCTTCCCCCGCGAATCCGTGGACCTGTTCAACCTGGCCCGTTCCGGCAAAGCCAAAGAAGCCTTCGAGCTTTACCGCTGGTTCCTTCCCCTGTTGCGCATGGACACCGTTCCCAAGTTCATCCAACTCATCAAACAGGTGCAACAGGAGGCCGGCATCGGCTCGGCACGCGTCCGCGCTCCCCGCCTCGAACTGGCTGGCGCCGAGTTGGCCCAAACCCGCGCTGCATTCGAGTTCGCCCAGGCCCACCGTCCCTCTGTCGCCGTCACCAGCACTCCGTTTACCCTGTAACATGACCTCGGAGTTCCCATCATGCTTCTCACCGGACATTCCTTCATTGGCAGCCAACGGGGTGCGCTCACTGGCGCACCGATTCAAGCGCTCAACCCCGCCACCGGTCATCGCCTCGAACCCCTCTACTCCTCGGTCTCGTCCGCCGAGGTTGACCGCGCCGTGCAGCTCGCGGCGCATGCCTTTCCTGTTTACTCCGCAACCAGCGGCAAAGGCAAAGGCGCCTTTCTTCGCCGCGTTGCCGACGGGCTTGACGGTATTCAGCCGCAACTCGCCGAGCGCGCCCATCTTGAAACCGCTCTGCCCATGCCCCGTCTGCTGGGCGAGGTCAGCCGCACCACCGGCCAGCTCCGCCTTTTCGCCGCCGTGGTCGAGGAAGGCTCCTGGGTTGAGGCGCGCATCGATCCCGCGCTGCCGGAGCGCAAACCACTCGCCCGGCCCAGCCTGCGCTCCATGCTGCGGCCGCTAGGCCCGGTTGTTGTCTTCGGAGCCAGCAACTTCCCACTGGCCTTTTCCGCTGCCGGCGGAGACACTGCCTCCGCGCTCGCCGCCGGCTGCCCGGTCATCGTCAAAGCCCACTCCGCCCATCCCGGAACCAGCGAGTTGGCTGCCGCCGTGATCCAGCAGTCTGTGGCCGCCGCTGGCCTGCCCGAGGGCGTCTTTTCCCTGCTCTTTGGCTCAGGCGTTGAGACGGGCGGAGCGCTGGTCCGTCATCCACTGATTCAGGCCGTCACCTTCACCGGCTCGCTCGGCGCCGGCCGGACGCTCATGGACATGGCCGCCGCGCGCCCTCGCCCCATCCCTTGCTTTACTGAGATGTCCAGCGGCAATCCGGTCTTCATCCTGCCCGGTGCTCTGCGCGCCGGAGCGGAGAGTCTGGCCCAGGGCCTCTTCAACTCCTTCACCCTCGGCGCTGGCCAATTCTGCACCAAGCCCGGCATCGCCCTCTTCCCCGAGCAGCCTGAGACCGCACGCTTCCTCAAAAAGCTTTGCGAACTCGTAGCCCAGTCCCAGCCCTTCACGCTGCTCACCCCCGGCATCGCCCGTGACTATGCCCGCGACTCCAGCCAGCGCGCCACCCAGGCCACGCTCGCCGCGCTGGCCCCGGCCGCGGACAGCACACCCGCCTGCCTTGCAAATGCGCAGCTCTTTACGACCACTCTCGACGAGTTTCTCCGCCTGCCGGCACTCTCTGAAGAGATCTTCGGCCCCGACACGCTCCTGGTCCGTTGCCAAACGCCAGCCGATTTTCTCCGCGCCGCCGAGGCGCTCGACGGCCATCTGACCGCCACGCTGCTGGGCAGCGAAGAAGATCTCGCCGCGCACCGCGATCTCATTGCCCTTCTCGAACAAAAAGCCGGCCGCCTGATCTTCAACGGATTCCCCACCGGCGTCGAGGTCTCCCACGCCATGGTCCACGGCGGACCCTATCCGGCCACCGCCGACTCCCGGTTCACTTCGGTCGGCACCCGGTCAATCTACCGCTTCGCCCGGCCTGTCTGCTTTCAGGGCTTTCCAGACGCACTCGTGCCGGCCGAGTTGCAAGCCGCCAATCCGCTTGGGATTCTGCGCCTCGTCGATGGTGTCCCCAGCCGCGAGCCGTTGCCGGAATAATCACCCGCAACCCTGCGATACCTCGCTCCAAACGCCAGCGAGCCGCCTCCGACAAAGCTGCCCGCCAACGCCACCGTTTTGTCCGTATGTTCGGTCACCTACTACCAGCTGCCCCGTTCCCCATAAATGTCGATGACCTTTGCCAGCCGTCTGCAACCATTCTCCCAGTTTGTCGTCAGAGCGCGCTCCAACCGGTTCGAATTCCCCTCCGCCAGCGCGGCGATGATCTCCTCGTGTTCGGCCACGGAGAGGTGCAACTCACCGATAATCGAACTGGCATACTAGCCGCCAATAACGCTCCGTCTGCGGCTCGATCGCCTGATGCAGCGCGTTCAGCCTCGGCCCGGATCCGGCTGACACCACCAAACGATGAAACTCGTGGTCCAGATCGAAGATGTCGGGTCCGTTGGTACTGCGCTCTCGCGCAATCTGAGCCAGCTTGCCGTTCACCAGCCTCAGCCTGACCGTCAGCGGCGCACAGACTTAGGGGTGTCCGCCTCGGCGGCCAGCGTGGAAACTGCCGCGGGAAAGACCGGCGGCCGGGCGCCCGAACTCTCCCAGCCGAACAGAAACTCCGCCGCCGCGCCGCAGACGCGCCCCTGGCAGGCGCCCATGCCGCAGCGAGTGTGCAGCCTGGCCTCCCGCCAGCAGGCGCAGCCTTCGAGCGCGGACTGGGCCACATCTTCGCAACGGCAAACCACGGTCTCCGCCTTGGCCAGCGTGCGCAGTTCCGGCCGCAGCGCAAAGGCGCGGTCCATTCGCAGGGCGAATCGTTGCAGCCGCTGCCGTTTGGGCGTCAGGGCGCGCGCATCGGCCTCGCGGCCGACTGCGGCCCACCCGGCAATCTGTCCTTCCACCAGCGCCTTTTCAAGACCGCCGATGCCGGTCAACTCGCCCACGCAAGCGACTTCCGGCACCGAACTCTGCTGCAAGCGATCCACCTCAACATAGCCCCCAACGGTCCGGCAGCCAAGCAGCCGTGGCAGCTCCAGGTTGGGCACAAGATGAAATCCGCAGGCCAGCCAATCGCAATCCAGCTTCGACTGCTTGTGGCCATCGGTCACCGTGACCTGCTCCACGCGGTCCCGTCCCTCGGCCTGCACCACCCAGGAGTTGGTGCGATAAGCCGCGTGCCGCGTCTTCAGCCGGTAGCGCGCCCCCTCGGCCAGCTTGCCGAGCTGGCCAAGCAGGGTCAAACCAAAGCCAGCCAACCGGGACAGCGGAGCCTGCTCGTAAATGCCCACGATCCTGGCCCCCACGCTCTGAAGCCCCGCGGCCACCGCCAGCAACAACGGCCCGCTGCCGGCCAGCACTACCCGCTTGCCCTGGGGATCGAGACCCCCCTTGACCAGCGCCTGCAATCCCCCAGCGCCCATCACCCCAGGCAGCGTCCAACCGGGAAAGGGCAGAAAGCGCTCCCGCGCCCCAGTCGCCAGGATCAACTTGCCAAACCCAATGTCGCGGCCCTCCCCATCGCACTCCACGCGCAGAAAACCGGGCGCAGGACGGTCGATAACCTGCCAGCCCTGCCACAGCGCACAGCCTCCATGCTCGAAACGCGCCCTCCAGTTCAGGAACTCTCTTCCGTGGGGGTACTTCCGCGCCGTTTCCGCACGGGATCCCCGCCAAATCTGTCCTCCCGGCGCCGCATTGCCGTCCAGCACGCAAACCCGCCTGCCCGCCTCCGCAGCCACGGCCGCCGCGGCCATCCCACCGGGGCCGGCGCCCACCACCACCACATCGAAGCTCGTGCTCATCCGGTCGCAACCGCCATCTCCGGAGTGCAAATCAGTTGGCAGGTCCGCTGGTGTGCAACGCCGTTCACCGTCGCCCCGCACTCCATGCAGATGCCCATGCCGCAAAGCGCGCCGCGCGCCTCCCCCTGCGCTGACAACCGGCAGGGCTCATTGGCCATCATCATCGCCGCGGCCACGCTTGTCCCCTCGGCCACCCGCACCCTCTTGCCGTTCACCGTGATGGAGAAACCTTCGCTCATCCAACCCGCCCTTTCTCCTCGGCAGCAGTTCTCGGGAAAACTTGCGCCGAGGTGGGATGAATCCCGGATTCATTCAATTATTGCGTACAATATTGTATATCAAGGAACGCGCAGCAAAGAAACCTCTCCCCTGCCGAAATTGCCCCCATAATTGTCGCAAAGGATATCTCCAGTGCCTCCACTGCGCGCGCATCATCTTCTCGCTCACCTTCCATCTGGTATTCAGGACGCCCCAGCAGGCCCTCGACTTCCTCGTGGATGAAGTCGGTCATGAACGTGACAACGCAGCCGCCGAGGTGCGCCGCTCCTTCAACGGCAGCTACGATCCGCTCTATCAGTGCACATACATGCTGGGAGCCCCACAGTTTCGTGCGCTTCACCACGAGTTGGTTGACTCGGGAAAGATGACCGGCCGCCAATATCACGACGCCATCCTTCACGAAAACATGATGCCCATCGAGATTCTGCGCGCCATTCTGACCGATCGGAAGCTCACGCCCGATTTCAAAAGCTCATGGCGCTTTCTCGATGAATTGAAGCCCACGCCTTCTGAAGTTTCCGGCCAGATTCCCGAGCAGCCTCGTTGACCAGTAGCGCAAGGCTGCTGCCTGCCGGGTGGAAGCTTGCGAGAACACTCTTGCTCCGCGTTCATTCTCTCGGTCGAATGTCTCAGATAGAATGGTTGACCACTTGAAAAACAGGGTCGTAGCATATACGGGAAGTTCAATCCTGCCTGTCTCAAATCAAGAAAGGCTCTCATGCAATCGCGAAGAGAGTTCCTTGGGATACTACCGGCGAGTCTTCTCGGCGCCGGGTGTGTGCCGTCCCTTCAGGCAAATACGCAACCAGGGCAGGGCTATCTGTCGCTCACCCTTTCGCCCGCTCAGACCGTGTATCGCCCGCTCGATGAAATCACGGTGCTTGGCACAGGCGAAGGCCGGCTCCTCGTTTTGGATGGGGAAGGCGTCCCTTATCTTGATCGCAATGTGACCCTGCCGGCTTCCTTCCGCCCCGGCGGCGCACTTGGCACACATTCGGTGCTGCTCCTCGATGCGGATCACAGAATTACAGGCCGTGCCGCTCTTACCCTGGATACGCAGACCGGGATTCGCGAGGCGAGCGGCGAGTTTCAGCATCTTCTCGACACCCTTTATTGGACCATGGCTTCGGATGGGCCGGTGGGCGCGCGCCGCCACAATGGCCGCGTCTATACCTACTGGGTCGACTGGCTCCTGGACAATACAAATACGCTGAGAGGCATGCGTTATTTTTGGCCGGAGGTGCGCCAAAGCTTTGAAATCTTCTCCATAACACAACGCGAAGACGGCATGATCTGGGAGAACCACATCGACCGCACGCCGCCGGAAAGCGATTGGGACCGGCGCTTCAAATACGGCGACTTTTCACGCTCCGCGGACGGTGGTTTCCTGGGTCTGCGCCGCGCGCCCGTCGAGAATCACGTGGAAATGTACTTTCTCGAAGCGCTGTACCTGGTTTGGAAGACCACGGGGGACGACGCCTGGATGCGGCAGCATCTCGACCGGGCCTTGCGCGCCGTGCGTTACAGCACCAGCGACCCCTACCGCTGGTCGAAGAAGTTTGGCCTTCTCAAGCGAGGACTTACCATCGACACCTGGGACTTCCTCTGCGAGAGCGAGGCCGCGTTGGTGGGCGGCGACATCATGGTCGTCGATCTGAAGAAGACACACTTCGGGGTCTTTTTCGGCGACAACACGGGGCTGATTGCCGGCTGCCGATACCTTGCCGAGATGCTCGACCGGGCAGAGCGGGGACAGGACGCTAAGCAGATGCGCAAGCTCGCCGACGACCTCGAAGAACGCCTGAATCGCATCTCATGGAA
Organism: Occallatibacter sp.; assembly: GCA_036404455.1. Taxonomy (GTDB): domain Bacteria; phylum Acidobacteriota; class Terriglobia; order Terriglobales; family Acidobacteriaceae; genus Telmatobacter. The sequence continues at coordinate 13,049 of DASWZM010000028.1, forward strand.
TGGCCGTTTCTACACGCACTGGGTGCCGGAAGACCCCGAGTTCCACCCCGACCTGGGTGTGGACATGAGCAGCCAGGTCTCGCTCTCCAACGCATACTCATTGAACCGCGGCATTACCCACCAACAGGCCCGCGCCATCATCCAGAGTTATGAGGCAATCCGCAAGCAGATGCCCAAAACCTCGCCGGGAGAGTTCTATTCGATCTACCCGCCGTTCTCAAAAGGTTTCGGGGACGAACAGGGTCTGTGGGACTATGTAAATGGCGGCGTACTGGCATGCACGGCGGGCGAGTTGGCGCGTGGCTGCTTCCAGCATGGATACGAACAATATGGCGTGGATATTCTGAGGCGCGTACACGAGATTACAAAGCGTCATCGCGACTTTCTGCCGGGGATTCTGCGCGGCAAGCAACCGGAGCATCCGCCCACCGACTTTGTTCCGCTCGATTTGCGCGCCCAGGCCAACTGCGACACCGGCAAAGGCGCTGAGGACGTGCCCGCCTGGGTGGACGAACTGAATAACTATCTCATTGACTTCCCCACCGGAGCGCAGGACTTTCGCGGCGTGCCCTTCCATATAGCTTCCGCGGCGGACAACGGTCACCGCGTGTGCATAGGAGTTTCATCCGCGCCGCGCTACTCTGCGAAGACACAAATTCCCGTAAACAAATCCTGCCGGACCTTTTACCTGTTGCATGCAAGCTCCGGTCCCGGCTCAACTCTCGGCAAGCTGACGATTCACTACGAAGACGGAGATAAAGAGGTCGAATACATCGAGCGCGGCGTCAACGTGGGCTCGTTCTGGGCGCCGGAAGATCTTGAGTTCAACAGCCGCTACGGAACGAACACGCAAGAGCGCATGCAGGTTGCGTGGCGGGGCAAGACGGGACTCATCGACAACGTCGGTGTCTGGATAGCAAGCTTCGTGCCTCACAAGAGTGACGCGCCGATTGCATCCCTGGAACTGGAGAGCATGGAAACCGGTTCCAAGTGGTTTGTGATCGGCATAACTCTCTCTAACATGCCGCCGTTCCTGCCCCCATGGAGCGACGTCTCTTCGGGGATGCCCAATAACTGGGGAGCGGGATGCGTCACGGCGGCGTTGATCGAAGGGCTTGCCGGCATTGAAGACGCAAGCGCGGGCTTTCGCGCGGCGCGGGTCTCGCCACGATGGCTTCCTGCCGCCGTCAGCGAAGCTCAGGTCAGTGTGCGCTATCCTGCCTCCCGCGGCTACGTTCTCTATCACTATCGGCGAGAAGGTGCGACCATCACTCTGGACTACACGAGTTGCGCCGATAAGGCCACGCTGCGCGTGCTTCTGCCGCCCGGGGCCAGCGCGACAAGAGGGCTCCTCAATGGGAGGGCTGTTGAACTGCGCATGGAATCGATCGAAGAGTCAAGGTACGCAATTGCTGAGGTGGAAGGGCGCGGCGCGCACTTGCTAGTGTATTGCGTCATGCAGAATGCCGATTATCCCAGAAAGGGCAAGCCGCCAAGAATTCTGCGGATAGAAAGTGCCGCGGCCTCTCTCTGGTCGAATCATAATCGACAGAATTAATGACGCCCTACACTAGTGGTTGAACTCGCGGAGTGACTCCAGGCGGTTGAATCTCTCTCCATGCCCGGTCATCTTTATTGCTGAATCTCCCCTGATTTATTTGCCGGTTGCTCACCTTGCTCCGCGAACGCATCTATGAGCTTGGGCAGTATGGCTGTGCAACTCGCCAGCCGCTGCGCAACTTCGTTAGCATCCATAGCGTCGAAACCGTTCGGAGTCCTCGCCTGCAGGTGGGGAATCTGGCGCCAGATGGCCACGCTCTTTCGGTACCACGAGCACGCATCCTTCAGTTCAATGTTTCGCCTGGCAGGCCTATTTTCCTGTGCCGCGCGTGCGGTCGAAATCTCGCCCAGGCCGGCGTACGCCTTTGCCACTGTGTACTGGGCCTGCTGATTGAAAGGCTGTGCAATCGCCAACGGCTCGTTCAAAACGAGCGCATGCTGATACTCTCGTTGTGCTTCATCTCTGCTGCCTTGCTTCTCCAAGGCCGAATCAAAGCTCCATCTTCAGGCGTCCCCGACTTTAACGAAAGAGCATTCTGAAGTGCCTTCGTAGTAATTCACAGATTTTGCCCTGAGAGTCTTTCTGCGAACCTAAGTGATTCAACCTCGCGGTTCTCGACTCCAATAGATCCTTATGACCTGCCCAGGGGGTAGAACGGATGTCAGATTCGCTAAGAAACGCAGTTGCAGTTGAGGCTTCCCCCCGTCTCGCCTTGGCCACATGTCTCGAGCCGGAGCGTGTCAACGAGTTTGAGACAGGTGGCTTCAGAGTTTAGTGTAGATTTCTCTCTGTCGCGCTGGCTGGGATTGGCGGGTTGATCCAGACCGCGGTTGGCTGGGGCGGGTGCATTGGTCGGGCGTGGGTGAAGCGTTCCGGATTGCGGGCATAGGCGGCGTTGAGCACCTGTTGCCTTTGCTCGATTACCTCTCCGGCGATTCCGTAGTGCAGCAACGCCGGGGTCAGCAGGGCTATCCCGCTGTGATGATGTTCGTGGTTGTACCAGGCAAAGAACTTCTGGCCAAAGGCACGTGAGTCCTCGATAGAGCCGAAGCGTTCAGGAAACTCGGGCCTGTACTTGAGGGTTTTGAACCGGCTCTCCGAGTACGGATTGTCGTCCGAGACGTGTGGCCGGCTATGGGTTTTTGTCACCCCCAGGTCAGCCATCAACAGCGCCACCGGCTTTGAAGTCATTGAGGTTCCCCTATCGGCGTGGATGGTGAGAGTGCCGGCAACGATGCCCTGTTTCTGGCATGTGTCGGCGATCAGCCGCTTGGCCAACTCGGCGGTTTCTCGGGGAGCCACCATCCAACCCACCACGTAGCGGCTGAAGATGTCC
>DASWZM010000029.1:0-3560 GCA_036404455.1 Occallatibacter sp.
TGTCTGCTGGCAAAAGGCCCCACATCGGGAGAGGCACCAAAGCGCTAAATCCTGGGGGTGCGGGGGCAAAGCCCCCGCAGGCTGCGCCGGCGATCCAGCCTTCCTTCTGAAGCACGGGCGCCCTCTCATAATGCATTACGGATCGTCCCACCCATTCCGCGTTATCCTGTCAGAACACCATGATTCGACGGCCCTTTTTCCCCGTCCTGGCCGCCCTCACCGGCGCCGTGCTCTCAATCCCAGCCTCCGCCGCCGCCCAGGAGGGCTCGAAGAACGTGCTTCCCTTTCTCGACGAGCAGCCCGTCCGCGCCCGGCACGGAATGGTCGTCAGCGTCCACCATCTCGCTTCCGACGCCGGCCTTGAAACCCTCCGCGCCGGCGGAAACGCCGTGGACGCCGCCGTTGCCACCGGCTTTGCCCTCGCCGTCGTCCATCCCGCCGCCGGCAACCTCGGCGGTGGCGGGTTCCTGCTCCTGCGCACCCACGACGGCCGCGCCACCTTCATTGACTACCGCGAGAAAGCCCCCCTCGCCGCCACTGAAACCATGTACCAGGACGCTCAGGGCAACGTCATCCCCGACGCCAGCGTCGTTGGCTACCGCTCCATCGCCACTCCCGGCTCCGTCGCCGGCCTGGTCTACGCCGAACGCAAGTACGGCAAGCTCGGCCTCGAGCGCGTCATCGCACCAGCCATCAAGCTCGCAGCGGACGGCTTCGTCCTCACCGCCGAAGAGGCCAGGGAGCTCACCGATCCCGACCTGGCAAAGTACCCCGACTCCAAACGCATCTTCCAGCGCGACGGCCACCACTACCAGGAAGGCGAAACCTTCTGCCAGCCCGAGCTAGCCCGCACCCTCCAGCGCATTGCCGCCGATCCCGACGACTTCTACCACGGCAAAATTGCCCACGAGCTCATCGACGCCCTTCAGAAAGGCGGCGCCCTGCTCACCCTCGACGACCTCGCCCAGTACACCGTCGTCGAGCGCACTCCCATCACCGGCGCCTTCCACAACTACACCGTCATCAGCGCTCCGCCGCCCTCCTCCGGCGGCATCGTCCTGCTCAGCGCCCTCAACATCCTCGAAGGGTACGACTTGCAGCACCTGGGCGACCGCTCCGCCCAGTCCATCCACCTCATCGCCGAAGCCTACCGACGCGCCTACATGGATCGCGCCGACTACCTCGGCGACCCCGACTACAACTCCATCCCCACCGCCGAACTCATCTCGAAACCCTACGCCGCAGCCTGGCGCGCCTCCATCGATCCCGCCGCCGCCACTCCCAGCGCCACGCTGGTCCGCCCCTCAGGCTTCCTGCCGCCCGCACCCAAAACCGCCGGCCGCCGCCGTCCCGAATCCCACGACACCACCCACTACTCCGTCGTCGATAGCGAAGGCAACGCCGTCGCCGTCACCACCACCCTCAATGACGGCTTCGGCTCCCACGTCACTGCCGGATCCCTCGGCTTTCTCCTCAACGACGAGATGGACGACTTCGCTGTCAAACTCGGCGTCCCCAACATGTTCGGCCTCATTCAGGGCCCCGCCAACGCCATCGCTCCCGGCAAGCGCCCCTTGAGCTCCATGACCCCCACCATCGTCCTTGAAGACGGCAAGCTCCGCTTCGTCCTGGGATCTCCCGGCGGCGCCCGCATCATCACCACCGTCGCCAACATCTTTCTCTCCGCCTCCGAAGGCGGCCTCAACATCCAGCAGGCCGTCGACGCCCCCCGCTTCCACCACCAGTACCTGCCCGACAAGCTCTACCTCGAACCCGGCTTTTCCCCGGCAACCCTCGCCGCCCTCCGCGCCAACGGCTACACCCTTGCCATCAAAGACGGCCACTGGTCCAACGGCGAGTGCATTGCCATCGACCCCAAAACCGGCGACCTCCTCGGCGGGCAGGACCACCGCAGCCACTACGGCAAGGCCGCCGGGTACTAAACCAATCCTTTCAATGGTATTCAGGAATATTGCTTCGCAGGAAAAATAAAGCGATTTACTTTTTCTCATACTAAATATGTGACCGCCGTCACAGATTTGTGAGAGCAATGTTTACATGATTGATTCTTCCCCGTGCTCCGGGCCGATGGGCCGAAACGCACGATTGGCTGGGTGGTCGAATTCAAGGTCAGCAAGAGCAAGAAAAAGAGGATTGCCCCTTTATACCGCACGCTGGACCTGGACAGGAGTTCAACTCGCCAAGGCCTGCGCGGGCGTCGCATTGAGATTTCAAATGAGCCGGTTGCAGCCAACCGGACTCCCGTTCTTGACACCGCCGCAGGCGCCCTGGCAAGGCGATTCGAAATCCAGGAGGATCCTATGTCCACCACCATCAAGCCGGGTTGGAGCAAACCATCCACCATCCTCTTCGCAACTGAGATCCCCGTCAACGAAAAGGCCTTTGCCGTCGCCGTTGCGCAGGCCGCCGAATTCGGCGCAGAGCTCATTCTTTTTCATGCCTATGACACCTCAAGGGGTGCAGCGACACAGTCCGCAGGTATCCACGAATACGCCATTGCCCGCGCTGAGAAGCGCCGTTTTGAACCTCACTGCCAACGAGCCAGGGATTTCGGCATTCACTGCAGAGTCGTGGTGCGGCCCGGCCTGGCCGCGGACCAGATCCTCTCCTTTCTGCGCGGCCGGAGAATCGATCGCGTCGTCATGGGCGCTCACTCTCCCGGCCCCATCGGTAAACTTCTGGTGGGCTCCGTAGCTGAGGCCGTCCTCCGCGGCGCCGGCGTGCCCGTCTGCATCGTCGGTCCCAACGTGGTCGAAAGCACATATCGCAACTCTGTCAACCGCAACATCCTCTGTCACGTCAGCAAGCAACAGGCCAGCCGCGTGGTGGCGTGCTTTGGCGCGGAACTGGCCTCCCGGCACAACGCAGGGCTGATGCTGCAGCAAATCATCCCTCCACAGGAACGCTCAGAACAGCTCGCCGACCGTACCATCGATCAGATTGAAGCCGAACTGCCATCCCTGGTTCCAGTCAAGTTTCAGCATAAGGTCAGAGTGCGATCAAAAGTGGCTCTCGGCGATCCGACCGAGGAACTGCTCCACGAAGGCAGAGCCCAGCAGGCCAACCTCATCGTGATGGATGCGCAGGGCGCCTCCCATTTTGCCGCCATCACCCACGCCGGCATGGTCTATAAGGTGCTGGCCTATGCGCATTGCCCGGTGATCACTCTGTCGCCGGTTGTGTTGGCCGAATGCGGCGCCAATCAAAAGGAGTTTCGTCCGTTTGAACTCAACTATATGGCCGGTGTGATCTAGAAAGGCGGACAACCAATTTTCTTTCGGCCTGGCTTGTTCGCGCAGCCAGCTTCCTGCCGCCCGCCCCAAGGCAGCCAGCTACTCAGCTGTTCTGCGTGATGGGCTAAGCGAGCCTTCCCGGCGATCTTTTTCTCCATCGGAACAAAGGGGAGCACAAACCAGATAATTGCATCGAAGCATGTCAGCCGAGGATGTCCCGCGTCTAGTTGAAAGTTCCTGGCGGCGGTTGGGTTGATGATACTACGCTGCAACCTGCCCGGTGCCAGGCTGAGCGTCGTTGAGGAT
>DASWZM010000030.1:0-7929 GCA_036404455.1 Occallatibacter sp.
CGAAACCGGAATTGACAACGTTGAATCCTGCTGTGGAGGTACCGGTCACGCTGTAGAGCGCCGGATCGAAGTTGAACATGTCGCCGTACTTTTCCGTCATGCCGCCGTGGTAGTCATAACGAACGCCGCCTGTGATGCTTAGGTTGCTCTTCACCTGCCACTTGTCCTGAACATAGCCGCTGATCTCATTGGTGCGATAGTAGCGATCGGCATTGTTGCGGTGGGTAATCGGGTCGATACTCTCAAGGACAGTCGACTTGCGTACTTTCCCTTGCAGGAAGGCGTCGAAGCCGTTGACAACGACATCGGCATGACCGGTGCGGTTGTTGGTGATATTCAGTTGCGTGTAGCTGTAACCGCCGCCGGCCACGATGGTGTGCTTGCCGGCCGTAAAGATCACGTTCGTTGAAGGGTTCAGCCGGTTCTGATAGTAGCCCATATTCACGAAGGAGCCGGGCACTCCAGCCGGCCCAATGTCGAGAGTTGGCGAGTACTGGTCATAGTAGCCGAAGTTGTTGATCTCCAAACCGGGCAGAACATTGGCGTCCAGGCCGGTTGTCTGACCCCCGCCCACACCCAGGTTGCCGCCGGCAACGTTCTGTACATAGTTGCTGAAAGAACCCATGCGCACAAATCCGAGGCGCTGCTCCCAGTTCAACCTCTGGCCGATGGCGATGGTGTTGTCCAGCGAAAAGACCTGTGCGCCGTTGTGCTGGGTAATCGGGAAGCCGGCTGTATCCGAGAAGCCGAAGGGCCTTGTCACCGGTGCGTTCTGGAAAAAGTACTTCGCCGAGACACGATCGTTCTTGGTGGCGTCGTAGTTAAGCGCGGTATCCGCCTGATCGGAGATCAAGCGGGAAACTCCAAGCAGGTACACATTGGGCACGCCATATTGGTAACTCGCGCCCGCGGCGGCTTGAGAAGAAGGAATCAGGTACTGGCCGTTGGCCAGCTTGGTCTGCAACAACGTAGCCGCAACGCCATCAATCTGACTCGCGCCCGAGATGATTCCCTGGGTGCTCCCCCCATTCCAGTTGACATCGGCATTGTAGAGGCCTGTCAATGAGCGATCGTCGGTCAAGCCGAAAGGAACGGTCATCTCCGAAAGGCCTGTGCCGCTATCCTCATTCATGCGCCGCTGGTAAGCGACGAAGAAAAAGAGCTTGTTGTTCTTGACAGGACCGCCCGCGGTGATGCCCGTATCCCAACGGCGAAGCCAGGGATTGACCATCGATTGCGGAAAGTCGCCCACGTGCTGCTGCGCCAGTTGATACGACTGGTTGAAGAAGTAGGGTGAGGCATTCAACAAATTATTGGCATAGCTGCCGTACAGTGAACTGTGCCAGTTGTTGGTGCCGGTCTGGGTGTTGACGTCAATCTGCGCGCCGCTGGTGGCGCCCTGCTGGGCGTCATACATGGAAGCATTGACGCGCTCTTCCTGGATGAATTCTGGCGGAGGAGAAGGCAGGCTGTTGCCGTTCGATCCGTAGACCGAGGTGCCGACCGAGAAGGAACCGCCCGCGGTGGGAGCGCTGCCGATGTTGAAGTTGTAACGCTGTGAGCTCGAACCAGACGAGCTCTTTCCGTTAAAGAGGTTCGTCGAGTCCACGCCGTTCACCTGAAAGGTGTTCGATGTGTCGCGCTGGCCGTTGGCCCAGATGGGCTGATTGCCCAGTCCGGAATTGGAGTCCAGGTTCGAGAGCAGTTCGGCATTCACGCCGGGCGAGAGAACCGCCATCTGCGTGAAACTGCCCGTGGCCAGTGGGGTAATCTCAATCTGCGAGGCGTCGAGCGTGTAGCCGTTGGTGGCGTCGGTGGCGTTCAGCAGCGGAGTTGCCGTTACCACCACCGATTCCGTCGTCTTGCCCACTTTCAACGTTGTATTGACGGTGGTGGCACGCGCTTCCTGGACCGGGATCTTGTCCAGTTCATTCATTTCAAACCCTTCGCGGCTCACCTTCACGACGTAGGTTCCAATGGGCAGGTTGAAGATTTGAAAGTAGCCGGTGCCCGACGTGGTCGCGGTCGAGGTGACATTGATCGCGGCGTTGGTCGCCGTAACCGTGGCCCCCGTCACGGCCGCCCCGGATGGATCAACCACCGTACCGTTCAGCGAGCCCAGCGTTTGCTGCGCCCGGCCAGGCAACGTACACAAAAGCACTGCCACAACCAGCAGACCACACCGCGCGAAACTCCTCCGAAAGTATTGATTCATATGCCCCTCACAGTTTGCCTGGTTTTGTGATTGAAGTTCCTGGCAGATCGAATTCACTCGGTCTGGCCCCAACATCTGGATTGAGCGCTATTGCTCTAAAGTCTATTAAAGAATCAAGCTGCAAAAAATAAATAATTTGTGAAGAGCAGGGCGCGTTTTCCACCGCATCGACGCGCATTTTCACAAACTTGCGCGCCCAAACCTGTGGAAAACCACGGCCGGATCCCGCCTCCGCAAGGCGAGTTTATCCACAATGCAGTACAGCCTGAGTGCGATGCGTCTTGCGCCAGCCGGGAGCGGAACAGGTCTGGGAAAGAATCATTCCTGCGCTGAGCGGGGCTGGCGGGTCCCGGGCTTTAGCCAGGGCAAAAAAGCCCTAGTACTACAGTTGTAGATCGCTTTTTCCGGAGGGAGCCGGGGGCTTCAGCCCCCGGAAAAAGCGCGAATTGCCGGGGCCTTCAGGCCCGGACTTTGGTCCATTTTCCGCGAGAGAAAGCAAGTACAACCGTAGTACTAGAATCCCTCGATCCACCTACCCAGCGCCGCCGGGAAACAACCCAGCACCACCACCGCCGCCGCAATCCCCACCAGCACCGCCATGGTCACCGGCTGCACTTTGATGGGCGTCTCATCCACCGCGGGCTGCACATAAGCCCGCTTTAGCACCTGCAGATAGTAATAGAGCGAAACCGCGCTCAGCGCGATGGCCAGAGCCACAAGCGCAAACGGAACCACCCCCGCCGATTCCCCCAGCACCGCCGCAAACAGGTTGAACTTGGCCCAGAAGCCCACCAATGGCGGAATCCCAGCCAGCGAAAGCAGCAGCACCAGCAGCACGCCGGCGAGCACCGGATTGCGCTTGTGCAATCCCAGAAACGCGTCCATCCGGTCGCTCCCAGTCGCGCGCTCCACCACCCCCACCACGCCGAAGGCGCCAATGGTCGTCAGCCCGTAGGTCAGCACGTAGAAAAGCACACTCTCCATGCTGCGCAGGGCCGGATAGAAGTTGCTGGCATGAAGAGCCACCGCACTTCCCTGGCCCGCATACGCGGGATGGGCGGCAATACCCAGCAGAATGGTCCCCGCATGAGCAATGGCCGAGTAAGCCAGCAGCCGCCGCACGCTTACCTGCGCCAGCGCCGCCAGATTCCCCACCACCATCGACGCGGCCGATGCCACCAGCAAAGTGTTCGCCAACTGCGGCCAGGTCTGGTAGTAGCCCCGCAGGATCTGCTCCAGCGAGTACCCCTCCACGGCAAGATTCCCGCCGGGCCTCAGCCACCAATTCATGCTCAGCGTAATCAGCAGCGCAAAGCTCGCCACTTTCGACACCGAAGCAACGAACGCCGCCGCCGGAGCTGGCGCGCCTTCATACGTATCCGGCGCCCAAAGATGAAATGGAACGGCGGCGATCTTGAAGCCCAACCCGGCCACCACCAGAATCCACGCCGCGTAAAACAACGGACTCGGTCCGGTGAGCGATATCCGGTACTGAATCAAAGCCAGGTTCGTCGTCCCGCTCAATCCGTAAAAATAGCTGAACCCGAACAGCAGAAACGCCGCCGACATTCCGCCGAACAGGTAGTACTTCAGCGCCGCTTCCGCGCTCTTCCCCGAGCTTTTCGCAAACGCCGTCAGAATGTAGAGCCCCAGGCTCATCAGCTCCAATCCGATAAAGATCACCAGCAGGTCTTGCGCCGCGGCAATCAGCAATGCGCCCGCCGCCGCCATCAGCACCACCGCCACATACTCGCCCACATTGCGCGTGAATACCGCATCGAACAGCAGCAACAGCGTCAGCGCCGTCAGCACCAGGATCCCGCTCTGTGCGACCGCGATGAATCCTCCCGTGCCCAGCAAGGTAAACTCGCCGCTCTTCCCGAAACTCAGCCACTCAACGCCCTGCAGTTCGACCTCCAACAGCGCCACGCCGCATCCGGCCACGCCCAGCACCGCCGCCACCGCCAGCCGCACCTTGAGCGCAGCCTTGCGCAGCACAGCCAGGTCCACCACCAGCACCAGCAGTGCCGCCACTTCCAGCACCGTCTCCGGCAGCGTCACGCGAAAGAGGTCTGCGTAGTTCATTGCCCCCCTCCCGCAAGCAGCGTCTTCACCGCCGGTTCGATTGCATCGAGCAGAATCTTTGGATAGAGACCTACAGCCAGGCTGACTCCCGCCAGCAGCACCGTGCCCGTAACCTCCGGCCAGGTGATCGCTGCCAATGGATGCTCGTGCTCATGCTCCAGCTCATGCGCGCCCGGCCGCGCATCGCTGAAGAACGCCTTCTGCATGGCCCTCCACGTGTAAGCCACGCCCACCACAATCCCCACGCCCGCCACAGCCGTCCACCAGGGCTTCGCAATCCACGCCCCCACCAGCACCTGCAACTCGGCCACAAATCCTGAGAATCCCGGCAGCCCCATCGACGCCATTCCGGCAATCACAAAAGCCCACGCCGCAAACGGCAGTCTCTTCGAGAGGTGCATCGTCTCCAGCTCCGCCAACTGCCGCGTGTGTGTGCGGTCGTACACGATCCGCCCCACAATGGCGAACAGCAGCCCCGCAATGATCCCGTGCGAAAACATCTGCAACACCGCGCCCGTCACGCCGATCTGGTTCAGCGTCACCAGTCCCAGCAGCACAAACCCCATGTGGCTCACGCTCGAATAGCCGATCACAAACTTGAAGTCCGTCTGTGCCAGCGCCACCAGCGCCCCATACACAATCCCCACTACCGCCAGCACCGCAAACACGTCGCGCCACGAGCCGATGCCGATTAACGAAAATCCCCACGGATCGAGCCCGTGCGGAAACAGCCCGATCGCAACCCTCAGGCAGCCGTAAGCGCCCAGCTTCATCACCACCCCGGCCAGCAGCATCGAGGCAGCGGTCGGCGCGGCCACGTGCCCCGTTGGCGCCCAGGTGTGGAACGGCCACAAGCCGGCCAGGATCCCGAATCCAACAAACACCAGTGGGAAGCACCACATCTGGAAGCTCACCGGCAGCCCCGCATGGCCGAGGGCAACCAACCCCGTCGAGTGGCTGCCCGCCGTCGCGTAGGCCGCCAGCAGCCCGATCAGCACCATCGCCGAGCCCACAAACGAGTAGAGAGCCAGCTTCATCGCCGCGTACTCCCGCCGCGTCGATCCCCAAATGGCGATCAGGAAGTACTTGGGCACAATCGCGACCTCGTAGAAGACAAACAACAGAAACACGTCGAAGCTGAGAAAAACTCCGTACACCCCGCCGATCAGCGCCAGAAAAAACGCAAAAAACTCGTTCGTGCGCAGTTCGATGTTCCAGCTGAACAGCACTCCAGCCACCGCCGCCAGCCCCGTCAGCAGCACCAGCACGCGGCTGATTCCATCGGCCGCAAGCAGGTAGTGAATCCCCATCGACGGCACCCAGGGCAGATCGACAATCGTCACGCGGGCGGCATGATTCGGCCCCATCCCGGCCACAAACCCCTGCACCGCCAGCGCCAGCCCGCCCACGGCCACAGCCAGCGCCACCCACCGCGCCAGCGCAGCGCGGCGCTTCGGCAGCAGCGCCTCCAGCAGCGCCCCGGCAAACGAGAGATAGATCGTGAATGCCAATAGCGACCCGGAGTTTGGATGAAATATCAAAAACATCAGAATCTCCAGTGCGCCAGCAGGTTTTGAACCGTTGGGTTCACGCTGTCCACAATCAGTTGCGGCAATAGGCCCACCAGAAACATCAGCGCAATCACCGGAGCCAGCGCCATCCGCTCTCCGTGGTGCAGGTCTGGGAAACCCACGCAATGCTCCGGCACAGGACCGTTAAACACTTTCTGAATCACCGTCAGAATCACCGCCGCCGTTACCAGCAAGCCAAGTAAAGAAACCGTAGCTGCTACCCACGCCAGTGGGAAAACGCCGCGAAAGATCAAAAACTCGCCCACAAATCCGTTCAGCCCCGGCAGCCCCAGCGAGCTGAACAGCGCAATCCCCATCAGCCCCGCCAGCACAGGCGCCGGCTTGCGCAGCCCGCCAAAATCGTCAATCCCGCGATGCCCGCCCGTCCGCGTCTGCAGCATGGCCACAAACCAGAACAACGCTGCCGCCGTCACCCCGTGGTTGAACATCTGCAGAATCACGCCGTTCAGCGCCGCCGCCTGGCTCGTGTGCGCCGCAACATCCGTTGCCGCGGCCGGAACCGCCAGCGCAAAAATCCCCAGCAGGCAATAGCCCAGGTGATTCACACTGAAGTACGCGAACACCCGTTTCAAATCCTTCTGCACCGCCGCCGCCCACGCGCCCATCACCACCGTCGCCACCGCCAGCACCAGCAGCGGCGTCCGCATCTGCGCAATCTGCGCCCCAAACAACGGAATCGCAATTCGCAGCAATCCATACACGCCCATCTTCGACATCGCGCCGGTCAGCAGCATCGTCACCGGCGATGGCGCCTCCGCATAAGCCGCGGGCAGCCACGTGTGGAACGGCGCCATCGGCACCTTCACCGCGAACCCCGCCAGCACGCCCACCGCCAGCCAAAGCATCACCGGGCCCCCAAGCATCGCCGCGCCTAGGTGCGCCGTAACCATCTGCTCCAACTCACCCGTCGAGGCCAGCAGCGTCAGGTGCGGGAAATCCATGCTGCCCGTCGCAACAAATACCGCCAGAAACGCCACCAGAAGCGCCACCGACCCCGCCATCGTATACACAAAGAACTGCGTCGCCGCCGGCCCGCGCCGCGCTCCGCCCCACAGCTTGATCAGGAAGAACGCCGGAATCAAACTCAGCTCCCAGAACAAAAACCAGTGGAAGAAATTCAGCGCCGTGAACGATCCGAACAGCCCGGCTTCCAGTACCAGCACCAGCCCGAAGTAGAGCCCCGGCTGGTGGTGCACCCGGTGCGCCGCATCCACCGACATCAGCGTCACAATGGCCGAGAGCACCACCATCAGCGCCCCCAGCCCATCCACGCCCAGGTGATATTCAATCCCCAGCGACGGCGCCCACTTTTGATGCAGCTCCACCAGCCCGATCGATCCATTCGCCGGCAGTTCGGTCCACACAAAAAACGCCAGCGCCAGGCTGCTCAGCGTCGTGATCAGCGCCACGGTGCGCGCATGTTTGCCTGACCCGAGCGCAATCGCCGCACCCACCAGGGGCAGCACGGTCAACAGCGTCAATACAGGAATTCCGCTCATGGCAGGCTGCTCCAGATCAGAATCGCCGCCAGCGCCACCACGGAAAGGGCCAGGATTCTCAGGTAGGTCTGCACGCGCCCGGTTTGCACCGCCGCCAGCAGCCCTCCGCCGCTCGCCAGTTCATCGCAGCCCTTGTCGAAGCTGCCATCCACAACGTTGTTATCGAGGAAACGGTTCAATTGCGCCCATCCGCGGAAAGCCCACGCAACCCCGGCCACCACTCCGCCCCAAACCCGGCGGTCCAGCCAGTCCGCAACCCGCGCCCACCACCAATAAAACGCAATCGCCGTTACCCCGTAGAACTCATCCACATACAGCCGGTCGCGCAGCCAGCCCCACGGCAAAGGCGCGGCGTTTTCCAGCACATCCGGCTGCTCAGGCTTCGGCGCCTGCCCTCCATAGAGCCTCCACCCCAGCCCCAGGCCCAGGAACACCACCACCGTCGAAGTCCCCATCAGCGCGAGCAAACCCGGCTCCATAAACCCGTTCAGACTGAACCCCACCGCGCGACTCTCCAGGAACGCTCGGAACCACGGCC
>DASWZM010000031.1:0-10853 GCA_036404455.1 Occallatibacter sp.
CGGGCGCCACGCGGTGCATGTTTCACAGCAACATCGGACGGTATATCGGGCTCAATATTGAATCCGGTGAAAAGGAAATCACCCAGGGCATCGGAGGTTTGTCCGACACCTAGCTACACGACATCGCCTTGTACATTCCAGGCGGCCCGGCCACTATCAAAGCTGCATTCAAAGATGACCTCCCCATTGCTGCCCTGTTAGGCATGAACGGCTTCTTCGAGCATTTCGTGATCACTTTCAATCAAAATGCCTTAATGTGCGAAATCGAAAGGGTCTACCACGCGTAGCCCGTTGCCGCAGCCTGCTCACTTCCAACCGGCCATCTTCACACGCCAGAGTCTTCAAACAACCCAGCCCTGTTGTCGCCGTGGATACGCCTGCGGAATCTTTAACATAAGGTTGGTAGTCTAAGAGACAGCGTGAGTTCGATCCCTCATCCTCGTCTGCGCGTTGCCGCCATCAGCTTCCTCAATCCCGCGCCCCTGATGTGGGACTTCGAGCACCCACCCCTGAACGCCCCGCTCGCCCTTCGCTACCAGATCGATCGCATGTCGCCCGCCGAGTGCGCCGATCGCCTCGCCAGCGGCGGCGCCGACATCGGCTTGGTTCCTATCGCCGCCCTCGCCACCACCCCCGGCCTGCGCATCCTCCCCGGCTGCACCATCGCCTCCAAGGGCCGCGTCCGCTCCCTGCTCCTGGTCCGCCGCGCCAGCCAGCCGCTGGCAGCCCTGCGCTCCGTAGCCGCCGACATCGCCAGCCGCACCACCCTGGCCTACGCCCGCATCCTCTTCCACAACTGGGGCAACGCGGACGTGCCCTTTCTGCCCCAGGCCGCCGACCTCGACGCCATGCTCGACCGCGCCGACGCCGCCATCCTCATCGGCGACCCCGCCCTCCTGGCCCTCGAAGAGCAGGCCAACAGATTCGAGCGCACCGGCGAAAACCTCGTCTATCACGACCTCGGCCACGAGTGGTACTCCCTCACCGGCCTTCCCTTCGTCTCCGCCCTCTGGTGTGCCGCCCCCCGCCCGGCCGGCTCTGGCGTCCCTTCACCAACCCAGCCGTTCGACGACACCATTGCCCAGGACTTCATCCAGTCCCGCATCCACGGCCTCCAGAACATCGATGCCCTGGCAGCCGAATGGTCGAGGAGGCTCCCCATCTCCGAACAGACCCTCCGCACCTACCTCACCACCAACATTCACTATGTGCTGGACGAGGAATGTCTCGAAGGCATGAGAAGCTTCTTCCGCAGCGCCGCCTCGCTCGGCATCCTCCCCGAATACACCCTCCCGGTCTCCGAGCTGGTGTCTTAGCAAGCCGGAAAGCCGCCGCGAGCCGTGCGAAACTTGATCGCGCCCGCCCGCCCGGCTAAACTCTTTCCTGAAAAGAGGGCACAATGAAAATCGGAGTTTTAGGGTCGGGCGATGTGGCCAAATCGTTGGCCGGCGGGTTCCTCAAGCATGGCCATCAAGTGATGGTGGGCTCAAGAACGCCTGAAAAACTTGCCGGCTGGGCGAAGCAAAACCCCGCCGCTTCCACCGGCAGCTTCGGCGATGCGGCTGCCTTCGGCGAAGTGATCGTCCTCGCCGTCAAGGGCAAAGTGGCTGCGCACGCTCTTCGCCTTGCCGGCGTCGAGAATCTGCTCGGAAAGACAGTCATCGACGCCACCAATCCCATCGAAGATGCGCCGCCTGTCAACGGAGTGCTCCGGTTCTTTACCAGTTTCGATGAATCCCTCATGGAAGACCTGCAACGCAAGTTTGAAGGCGCGCACTTCGTCAAGGCCTTTAACTCGGTCGGCGCCGCTTCCATGGTGAATCCCCATTTCAAGGCCGGCAAACCTACCATGTTCATCTGCGGAAACAGCGAACCGGCAAAAAAGTTAGTCAGCGGAATTCTCGACCAGTTTGGCTGGGAGACGGCAGATATGGGCAAGGCGGAGGCCGCGCGCGCCATCGAGCCTCTGTGCATGTTGTGGTGCATCCCGGGCTTCGTGCACAATCAGTGGACCCATGCCTTCAAGCTGCTCACCCAGTGATCGGCATCCGGCCCCGCCGGAATTCCCATCCCGCGCTCTGCAAAGCAAACGGGAATCGATCTATTCGCCCAACCCCAGCCGCCGCTAACTTGCTAATCTGCTAACTCGCTAACAGGGCCGATCCGCATTGAAGATCGGCCCGCTAACTCGCCCCCTTGCCGGCCAGGGCAACAACCCAATGGTGCGAAAAATACCAGCTACCAGGTAATAGCTAGTAGCTAGTAGCTAGAAGCTGTAAGCTGCCTTTCATATCTCCCACCGCAGCAGCGCCGCCCCCACCGTAAACCCCGCTCCCACCGCCGCCAGCAGCACCAGGTCCCCCTTCTTCAGCTTGCCTTGCTCGATCGCCGTCTCCATGGCCAGGGGAATGCTCCCCGACGAGGTGTTGCCATACTTCTCGATGTTGACAATCACCCGCTCCGGGTCCATCCCCAGCCGGTCGGCGGTCGCCTTGATAATCCGCAAATTGGCCTGGTGCGGGATAAAACAGCCCAGTTCCGCGCCGGTCACGCCATTGCGCTCCAGCAGCTTCGTCGTCACCTCGGCCATCTTCCGCACCGCAAACTTGTACACCGCCGGCCCGTCCTGGTGGATGTAGTGCATCTTTTTGTCCACCGTCTCATGGCTCGAGGGGTTCAGGCTGCCCCCGCCCGGCATATACAGTGAGACGCCGCCCGACCCGTCGATCTCATGCACATAGTCGATGAAGCCGATCTCGCCCTCTTCGGCCGGCTCAATCAGCACCGCCCCCGCGCCGTCGCCGAACAGCACGCACGTCGTCCGGTCCGTGTAGTCGGTCATCCGCGTGTTGGCGTCCCCCCCGCACACTAGCACCTTCGCGTGCGCCCCGTTCTCCACCAGCCCCACGCCCGCCTGCAATGCGAAAGCGAATCCCGAGCACCCGGCCGAAACGTCGAATCCCCACGCCCCCCTGGCTCCGATCTTGTTCTGCACCAGGCAGGCCGTCGAAGGATACATCATGTCCGGCGTCACCGTGCCCACAATGATCGCTTCCACCCCGAACTCGCCAATCTTGTCCGGCTCAATCCCCCGCGCCTGGAGGCACTTCTTCGCCGCCTCCACACACATATCGCTCACGCCCAGTCCCTTGGCCAGCACGTGCCGCTCGCGGATACCGGTTCGCTCAACGATCCACTGGTCGTTCGTATCCACCAGCTTTTCCAGGTCCTGGTTGGTGATCACATCGGGGGGAACGTAGGTTCCGAGCGCCGAAATCTTCGCGCGCCGGCCCACGATAGGGCGAACGATAAGGCTCAATGCACTTCTCCTTAGAACTCGATGCTGGGTGCCCCAGGTCTCGATTCTGAGACCTGGGATTCCACCCCAACAGACTGTCATCCTGAGCGAAGCGTAGCGAAGTCGAAGGACCTGCGGCTGCCTTTCGGCGCAAGACACGGCGTTCCCGCCTGCGTTCAGCTATGCCAGGACATAAAAAGTACCGGGTGACCTACTGCGCCCGTACTAGCCCGTTACCGTTGCTTCCTTCCGGACCTGGCGGGTTTGGCGGGATTACGTCGCGTAGGACCCGGCACTGATTGATTTTACCACCAGCGAAACCGCCGGAGCAGCGAATGATTGCCGTGATGATTCTCGAGCGCGGACCGCGGAGTGGCCTCCGCTGCTAATACAATAGAACTGTGATCAAACCATCCCCACCCACGGCCCCTTCCGTGGGCTTTATTTCGTTAGGCTGTCCCAAAAACCTCGTCGATTCCGAGGTCATGATGGGCCTGCTCGACCGCGCCGGCGCGCGCCTCACAGCCCGCCCCGAAGAGGCCGAAATCATCGTCGTCAACACCTGCAGCTTCATTGACACCGCCAAGCAGGAATCCGTCGACACCATCCTTGAAATGGCCCGCTTCAAAACCTCCGGCTCAGCCAGGAAGCTCATCGTCGCCGGCTGCCTCGTCGAGCGCTATCGCGACGAAATCCAGAAGAGTATCCCCGAAGTCGACGCTGTCGTCGGCACCGGCGAACTCGAATCCATTCTCGAAGCCGCCGGCCTGGCGCGCCCCGCCGCAGCACCGGCATCCATCTCTCCGTTCAACATTCTCAGCGGCAATGGCCACGCAGAGGTTCGTCCCGGCCTCGAATCCCGCGCCGCCACGCACAAATCTGAGCCCGTAGCCTCCCGGCCCGAAGGCGACCACCGCGAGGCCCAAGGCCGCTTCCGTCGCGACGGCTGGCAAGGCGCAACCCACCTCCTTCCCACTTATCTCTACGACGAATCCACCCCCCGCTTCCTCACCACCCCCCGATCCTCGGCCTACATCAAGATCGCCGAGGGCTGCGACCACCCCTGCACCTACTGCGTCATCCCCAACCTGCGCGGCAAGTTCCGTTCCCGCCGCTTCGAATCCGTCGTCGCCGAAGCCCGGCAGTTAGTCGTCCGCGGCGTCCAGGAGATCACCCTCATCGGCCAGGACACCACCTGCTACGGCGAAGACCTCGGCCTCAACGACGGCCTCGCCACCCTCCTTGACGCCCTCGCTCGCATCGACGGCCTGCGCTGGCTCCGCTTCCTCTACGCCTATCCCAACCGCATCACCGGCCGCCTCCTCAACACCATCGCCCGCCACGACAACATCTGCAAATACCTCGACGTCCCCCTCCAGCACGCCTCGCCCGCCGTCCTCAAAACCATGAAGCGCGGCGCCGGCGCCGATATCTTCCTCAAGACCCTCGAAAAAGTCCGCACCGCCGTCCCCGGCATTGCCCTCCGCACCAGCTTCATTGTCGGCTTCCCCGGCGAGTCCGTCCCGGACTTTACCCTTTTGGAGGAGTTCATCGAGGAGGCGAGGTTCGACTGGCTCGGCGTCTTCAGCTACTCCGACGAAGAAGGCTCCGCCGCCTTCCCGCTTGACCAGAAAATCCCCAAACGCACCATCGAGTCCCGCCGCCGCCGTCTCATGAAGCTCCAGCAATCCATCAGCAAGCGCGCCAAGCAGCAATGGGTCGGCCGCGAGTTAGTCCTCCTCGCCGAAGGCGAAAGCGATGAAACCCCGCTCCTCTGGGAAGGCCGCACCCAGTTCCACGCCCCCGAAATCGACGGCAAAGTCTACATCAACGACTTCGCCGAACTCGGCGCGAGCGTCACCACCCTGGAACCCGGCCGCTTCTACAATGCCCAGATCACCGAAGCCCACGAGTACGACGTAGTCGCCCGCATCCTCTCCGGCCCGCTGTAAAGTGGAATAGATCGATGCCCGCAAAGAAAAAATCCGCCAAACTCCTCCGCTGCCCCACCTGCGGCGAACTGGTCCGCTTCAACGACGAAGACTTCCCGTTCTGCAGTGACCGCTGCCGCAAGATCGACCTCGGCAAGTGGGCCTCCGGCGTCTACAAGATCAGCTCCCCTATCCTCGACCCGGAAGTCCTCGAAGACCTCGGCGCATTTGGCGGCGGCCACAGCAAGAGCGGCGACTCCCATGACGAGTAACCGCGACGCACAGGCCCCGGAACAGCTCGTTCCGGAGGGAGGCGGGGGTTTTAGCCCCCGCAAAAAACCGGCAGAATCGACATGGGCTTTAGCCCCGGAAAGACCCGCTCTGCCAAGTTCACTCGAAATCCCGAGTTCTTCTATATCCCCCCACCAAGGCAAGAAGAAGACCCTCTGGGCTTGGACCATCGCCACCTTTTTCGGTGCAGGCCTCGGCAAGCCCGGCCCCGGCACCTGGGGCTCGGTCGCTGCCGTCCTTCTCTGGGCCGCCTGCGCCAGGTTCCTCCATCCCACTCCGCAGGTCCTCCTCATCGCCCTCGCCGCCGGTATCGTCCTTTCTATAGCCCTCGGCGTCCCCGCCGCCACCATCGCCGCCCGCGAATCCGGCCGCCACGACCCCGGCTTCGTCGTCATCGACGAGGTTGCCGGCCAGTGGATCGCTCTGCTCTTCAGTCCCTTTGACTGGCGCCACGCCCTCATCGCCCTCATCCTCTTTCGTCTCTTCGACATCACCAAGCCATTTCCCGCCCGCCAGCTTGAAAGTCTTCCCGAAGGCTGGGGCATCGTCTTCGATGATGTCGCCGCCGGCCTGTATGCTTTGGGTGTAGCATCCTTGTTACGAATCTGGTTCTGACCATGGCCCGCTCCCGCGCACCGTCCGCCTCCGAGATTCTCCCCGATCCCCGCATCGACGATATCGTCCCACCCGCCGCTCTGCCGCTCGGCGAAGTCGAACTCATCGGCGCCCATCTCGGCCCCTTCGCCTTTGGTCCGCCCGCTGTGCTGGTCGACGGTCACTCCGCCCACGTGCTGATGAGCCGGCCCACAAGGCTGGCCATCAGCGTCCCCGAGCAGGCCACCACCGGCCTCATTGAGGTCCGCAGCCCCTCCGGCGCCAGCAACACCGCGCCCCTCCGCGTGGCCCGCGAGCTCTCCTCCGGCCTCCATCCCGTCACCAAACCCGCCGTCAGCCGCTCCGGCATGATCTACGCCACCATCTCCGGCCCCCGCGGCAAGCAGACCCCCGTCTCCGTTGTCCGCATCAGCCCCGACGGCCGCGGAACCCCCTTCGTCACCGGCATCCTCAACGCCACCGGCCTGGCCTTCAACCCTGACGGCGACCTCTTCGTCACCTCCCGCGCCGAGGGCAACGTCTACCGCATCGACCCCTCCGGCGAGTCCACCGTCTACGCCGAGGGCATGGGTGTGGCTACCGGCGCAGCCTTTGACGCCGAGGGCAATCTCTTCGTCGGCGACCGCAGCGGCACCATCTTCAAAATCAACTCCCAGCGCCAGATCTTCGTCTACGCCACCCTCGAACCCAGCCCCGCCGCCTATCACCTGGCCGTCAACGCGGAAGGCGTTCTCTTCGTCACCGCCCCGGCGTTCACCTCCAACGACGCCATCTGGATCGTTGACACCCACGGCCAGGCAGCCGTCTGGTATCGCGGGCTCGGCCGTCCCCAGGGACTCGCCCTCTCGAAAGACGGCGACGTTTACGTTGCCGCCTGTCTCCGCGGCCAGCGCGGCCTGGTCCGCGTCACCCCGGACGGAGATGCTTCCCTTGTCCTGGCCGGACCCAACCTCGTCGGCGTCGCCTTTTCCCCCCTTGGCGCCACTATTCTCGCCACCAGCGAAGCCGTTTATGATGTTGACTTGGGCGTCGAAGGACTGACCCTCTTTTAGCTGCTAGCCTCTAGCTTCTAGCTCCTAGCTTGTTCACTGCAGACCCGGGCGCTTCGGGCCAAAGCCAAGGCCCTTCGCCCCCGCACATCCCAAGCTGAAAGCTGTAAGCTGTCTTACGCACAGCCCAAGCTATAAGCTAAAAGCTGGGAGCTAAAAGCTGCTTTTTATGAAATCCGAAATCATCGCCGTCGGCTCCGAGATGCTCACCCCTTTCCGCCAGGACACCAACTCCCTCCACGTCACTGAAAAGCTCAACGAGATCGGCGTCACCGTCGCCTTCAAAACCATCGTCGGCGACCGCAAAAAGGACATCGTCAGCGCCATCCGCTCCGCCCTCGGCCGAATTGACATTCTCATCCTCATGGGCGGCCTCGGCCCCACTGAAGACGACCTCACCCGCGAGGCCGTCGCTGAAGCGCTCTCCCTCACCCTCCGCCGCGAGGGCGCACTGGTCGCCGCCCTCGCCACCCGCGCCGCTGCCTGGCGCATCCCCATGCCCTCCAACAACCTCAAGCAGGCCGACGTCCTCCACGGCGCATCCGTCCTTTCCAACCCCAACGGCAGCGCCCCCGGCCAGTGGCTCGACATCCCCTTCGCCGGCCATCGCAAGCTCATCCTGCTCGTCCCCGGCCCGCCCCACGAGTGCCTCCCGCTCTTTGACGCCGAGTGCCTGCCCCGCCTGCGCTCGCTCGTCCCCCCGCGTTCCATCGCCAAACGCACCCTCCGCGCCGCCATGATCCCCGAGTCCCAGGCCGACAAGCTACTCGCCCCCATCTACACCACCTTCACCGACGTCGAAACCACCATCCTCGCCCACGCCGGAGACATCCAGCTCACCCTCCTCTGCTCCAAACGCGACCCCGCCGCCGCCCAGCGCCGCGTAGACGAGCTCGCCGGCCGCCTCGAGGAAGCCCTCGAAGACTGGCTCTACTCCTCCGACGGCGAGACTCTCGAACAGATCGTCCTTTACTATCTCGGCCTCCGCCAATCCACTCTCGCCGTCGCCGAAAGCTGCACCGGCGGCATGATCGCCCAGCGCATCACCAGCGTCCCCGGCAGCTCCCGTTCCTTCCTCGGCGGCGCCGTCGTCTACTCTGACGCCCTCAAGACCGCCTTCGCCGATGTCCCACCCGAGTTGATCGCCCGGCACGGCGCAGTCTCCGCCGAAGTAGCCGAAGCCCTGGCCACCGGCATCCGTCTCCGCACCGGCGCAACGTTAGGGTTAGGCGTAACCGGCATCGCCGGCCCCACCGGCGCAACCGAAGACAAGCCCGTAGGCCTGGTCCACATCGCCCTCTCCGACGCCCACAAAACCGAGTCCCTGGAAAAGAACTTCCGCGGCGACCGCAACCGCGTCCGAGAGTGGACCACCCAGCAAGCCCTCGACCTCCTCCGCCGAAGGCTCAGGTAGCGAATGGAACTTAGCCCCTTACCAGAGATTTGCAACCAACAGCCGCAGAAGACCAACCCGCTTCTTGATGTGCAGCCATTCAATTCGATCCGGTCGAATTTTGCGCAGTGTCGGAATCGATCCTCCCGTTCGCATAGGCCCTCGCGGCCGCCCAACTCTTTCGGAATGCCCGCTTCAGCTCGCTGAATTCCTCGGCGTCAGGGCGGATCAATTGCATCTGGTTCACCTCTCGGTCGGCCCGAATGCCGAAGCTCAGACCGCAGAGGGGCTCAAATTTGGAACTTTGCTTCTGAAGAAATTGGACTGGATCGCTGAAGTCGAATTCGTTGGGAAGTCTGGTCTTGGGAACCCAGATCAAGGAGATGTCTTGAGGCAACTCGTTCTGGATGAGAACGCGAACCCGGAGTCCCTTACCTTCTTGACGCCCCAATATGTGGGACATTTGCCGATAACGCTCTTCGTCCTGAAAACAAAGTAATCGCAGGTAGGTTAGATCGCTCTTCTCAATCCGAGCTTCAA
This sequence comes from Occallatibacter sp., assembly GCA_036404455.1. GTDB lineage: Bacteria > Acidobacteriota > Terriglobia > Terriglobales > Acidobacteriaceae > Telmatobacter. Next base: position 9,118 of record DASWZM010000031.1, read on the forward strand.
CCGCACTTTCGAACTCGTAGTAGGAGGGCTCGGCAGTCCTTTCTTCCCATGCTGTGCTATCTTGCAGTTTGCTCGTGCCCAGCCAAACACTTCCACGTGGAAGACTTAAAATCAAGTTCTTTAAGAAGAGGTTGATGATCGACGCTTCGCTAAGCTCAACCTTGTCCTTCTCTCCGCTCCTAAATCGGTAAAACTCCTCGGCTGCCTGCGTATAGGTGTTGAGCAACAAGTGGGATAAGGTCTCCCCTCCAGCCCGACAATGAGGAAACCTGGCAACGTCCTGCCCCTGAGGGTTGAGCAGCCGGGCAAGCCAAACGGCGCTAGAACCGTATCTCGCGATAAGATCGATTTTCTTGGCCTCTTCCGTCAGCGCCCGAAGCTCAGAGGACATCTGATCGAGCTTTGTCATGCCTTTGTTCGATGCCTCTAGCCAGGTAACCAGAGAAATCAAGAAGAGTACGATGCCAAGTTTTTCCAAATCGCCTTGATGAGATTCGACAAAAGCCAGTTGCAAAGGCCTTCCGACAAAAGCCAAGACCTCCAATACCAATCCAATCCACGCGGTCAAACGCGTGAAACGGGCACTTGCGCTAGACTCACTCATGAGATCCCCCCACAAGATCGGATTTAGGAAGCGTAGAGCACAAACCCCGGGAAGTCCAAGCATTTCCGCCGGGTGCCCCACCCTTGACAGTTTCATCGCGTCAAGGGTGGGATATTCATATTTACCGCCTCTTAGACCCTCTCGATCAGCCAACAGTCCGGGGTTCAAGCCGCGCACCCAACCCGCCGCACCCGAATCAGCTTCTCCCGCCTCCGCGTCTGCGCAATCTCATAAGCCGACCACATCCTCATCAGCGTATCCATCTTCACGCCGAACGCCTTCTCGATCCGCAGCGCCATATCGCCGGACAGCCCAGCCTTCCCGTTCAGCAAGCTGGACAGCGTAGGCCGGGAAACCCCCAGCGCCGCCGCGGCAGCCGTCACACTCAAGCCGTACGCCGCCACAATCTCCGTCTTGATGAAATCTCCGGGATGGGGAGGATTCTTCATGGGCATAATCTTTTCTCCTTGTTTCCTAGTGGTAATCCTCTGAATTCAACACGTAGATTTCGCGCTCAACCGGGTCGATCCGGAACGTCATCCGCAGGTTGCCGGTCACGCTCAAACTCCATGTTCCCTTGCGATCCCCGGTCAGCTTGTGCGCTTTCCAAGTTGGCAGCGTGTAGAGTTCCTCCTCGTCGTCCATCCCATCGAGAAAGGCGAGCATCTTGCGCAGCTTATCCGCCGATTCAGCCGGAACCCCCTTCGCGTTGTCTTCCTCATAAAGTCTCTTCAGGCCCTTATGAACGAAGTCCCGTATCTTCATCTGACCAACTGTAGCCCGTAGCCTGACACTTGTCAATCGGCCGGGTGCCCCGCCCCTGAACCAGCCAAACAGGTCTGGGTGCCCCATCCTTGACGCGCCTTTCGAGGAAAATATCGCGTCAAGGGTGGGCGACCACGAACCTCAGGACCCTCCCGGCAGGGAGGACGCGAAAATAGCCCCTGATGAAGCGCAGCGAAATCCGGGGTACGCGCCCCGAAATCCCTTCCGCCCCGTAGATTCTCTGTTGAAAGTCAAGAGTTTTCTCAGGGGCGAGGTTGGATTTTCAAGGCATGGGGGTCTATCCCTCTGATGATTTTGGGGCGAGCATTCTCTTCCCCTGCCCGCCCCTTCGGTTCATCGTCAGGAT
>DASWZM010000032.1:0-2929 GCA_036404455.1 Occallatibacter sp.
CGCTTCGATCCGGAGAAGTCCACGCGCGCCGCGGCGAGGCACCTGCGAGACCTCTACACGGGGCTGGGCGACTGGTACCTGGCGATGGCCGCCTACAACTGCGGTCCCAACTGCGTGGAAAACGCCGTGGAGCACACCGGATACGCGGATTTCTGGGAGCTGTGCGCCAGGAACGCCCTGCCAAAGCAGACGCAGAACTACGTTCCGCTGATTCTGGCGATGACCATCATGGCCAAGAACCCGCGCGACTACGGGCTGGAGAACATCGACGGAGAGCAGCCCATCGAGTACGATACGGTGGCCATCGGCGCTCCCACGAACCTCTGGCTGGTCTCGGATATCGCCGACCATCCGCTGGCGGAAATCCGGGAGCTCAACCCCTCGCTCATCAGGTCGCTCGCGCCGGCCGGGTATCAATTGAGAGTGCCCAGGGGGACCGCGGCGGCGGTTACGTCCGCCCTGGAGCAGGTGCCGGAAGAACGTCGAGCCGGTTGGCGCATGCACCGCGTCGCCGACGGCGAGACGCTGGCGATGATCGCCCGCCGCTTCAATATGTCCGCGGCCACCATTGCCTCGGCGAATCACATCTCGGTGGAGGCGCCCGCAACCGGCGACCTGCTGTTGATTCCGGCTTCCTCTTCCGCCGGCCAGGCCCCGGCGCGGCCCGGTGTCCGCTACGCCGCGGGGGCGCGGCATCACCGCTCGCATACGGCAGTGGCCCACAACGTTTCCGCGCCCGTGCTCCAGCGCCGCGCCAGCAAGCGTCAGCCACGGCTCGCCAGCGCCGGGCGCCATCGCAGCTAACGGCGCTCGCGTCTTCCCGATCGCCCGTTACCGAGGCCCTGTTTTGCGCGCGTTGGCGCCGCGCGTGCGATCTGGCGGAAAGCGAGGCTCGCCGCCGGGCCGCGCAAGACGGCTTGCGGCCGGCCTTGCCTCACCGCGAGCTGCTTGCCTGAATGGGCGCCGCTGGCTCACCAATGGCAACGTCCACTTTCATGTCGAGCACCCAGTGATTCCGCATCCAGCATTCTGATTGGTGCGGATCGCCGTTGTTTGCGCATCTGGCGGGCAGTCCTGCTCATCTGAGGCAGATTCGTATTTCGTTCCGGGTCTTGTTTCTTGTTCTCGTCTGAGATATTATAGTTGTCTCAGAATGGAGAGAGACCCATGAACCGCATCAGCCTCTCGCCTGCCGAGCGGAACTTCCGCTCCCGGCTCGCCCAACTGGCTCACGACAACTGGCTGCTTCGCGGTACCTTGTCGGTTCGTAGTCGCAAGTGTGGCAAAGCCACCTGCCATTGCGCCAATGGCCAATTGCACGCCTCCCTGTATCTGGTCCAAAGCCACGACGGAAAACCACGACAACTCTGCATCCCCAGGCCGTGGGAACCCCGCGTCCGGCAGGCGGTGAACGATTACCAGGAACTGCAACGCCTCATCGAAGAAGTCTCCGAACTCGAATGGAAACGCATGCGGGAGAAGAAAATGCCGGGACGCTGAGGGCATATTGCACCGCCTCATTCGCTATGCCGAGAAGGTGTTTGACCTTTCCAGCGAGGTGCTCGATAAAGTCACCGACGCCCGTCAACAGCCGCGGACGCCGACCACGCTGATACTGAAATCCGCGCTGGCGATGTTCTGGGCGCGCCTGGGAAGCCTCAATGCGCTGGAAACGGTCTCCACCGCCCGGTTCTGGAAACGATGGCTGGCCGGGGACATGATCAGCGCCGACACCATGGGACGGGTGCATGCTGCCATGGACGTCGGCCAACTGCGGGAGGGCCTCCACCAGCTCTACAGCCGCCTGAAGCGGAACAAGGCGCTGCCCCTGAATCTGGGTTTGGACGTCGCGGTTCTGGATGGCCACGAGCAACATGCCAGCTACCGCCGCCATTGTTCGGGATGCCGCCAGCGCACCGTGAAGACCGAACCGGGAGAGCGCACGCAGTATTACCACCGGCAAGTCACGCTTATGCTCTTGCCCGGGGCTCGCTCCAGCGGCAAGCCCCTGCGTGTTTTGTTGGACTGCGAACCGATGCTTCCCGACGAAGATGAAGTCGCCACCGCGATGCGCTTACTTACCCGCGTGCTGGCAGCCTACCCGCGGGCCTTCGATCTGGTGCTGGCCGATGCCCTCTATGCCACCGCTCCGTTTTTCAACTTCCTGATCGACCGCGGTAAACATGCTTTGTCCGTTCTCAAAGACGAGCGCCGCAATCTGTATCAGGATGCCGCCGGCCTGTTCGCGCACGTCCTGCCGCAGCGCGCCGGGCGGGGCGGTCGAGAGTGCCAATGGTGGGACTTTCCGGATCTGCTTTCCTGGCCGCAGGTGAAAGCCCCGTTGCGCGTGGTACGGTCCCTGGAAACTTACTCCGTGCGCCGCCAACTGGATCGAACGGTCACCCAGGAAACCAGCGATTGGGTCTGGGTGACGACTTTGCCGCCCCAGCAAGCGCCCACCACGCGCATCGTCGCCTGGGGCCATCAAAGATGGGATATCGAGAACTTCGGCTTCAATGAACTGGTCAATGGTTGGGATGCTGACCACATTTACAAACACGAGGCCAAAGCCATCGAGGCTTTCCTGCTGATGGCGTTCCTGGCCTGCAACATCTTTCATGCCTTCCTCGGCCTGAACCTCAAGCCCCAACTTCGCGACAGCAAGCCGGTGAAATACTGGGCCTGTCTGATCGCCGCCGAACTCTACGGTGACGCCGGAACCACGACACGCCAGCGCGCTCCCTGATCTCCTTCCGCCTCTGGCCAGCCCCTGCCGTCTTTTGCCTCAAAACTGCCGATCCCCCGACGCCCCTTTGGGCACCCACACGCATTCGTGTCCCTTCTTCGTCCGTCGCGACCCCGCCGGGCCTCCCAATGGCCATCCGAAGTTGCCCTGATCGCCCCACGCCTCGGAATCCCTTTCGTTACC
>DASWZM010000033.1:0-4001 GCA_036404455.1 Occallatibacter sp.
TTCAAAAGAGATCTTTCTTTGTCGTTGATGTGGAATCCCTGTTCGACTTCACACTGTAACAGGGTCATTTCGGGTTGTTCTAATAGAATAAATACTTCCTCCAGCGGTCGTCCCCCCGGCCCAACATGCGCATGATCTGGCGGCTGGTGTGGAGGGAAAAAGGACGAGGGTCGCGCAGGAGGATCATGTCGTCGATCTCATGCAGCATGCGGTTGCCCTTCTGGCGGTTGCAGGCGTGGCAGCAGGCCACCAGGTTTTCCCAGGTGGAGTTGCCGCCGCGGGAGCGGGGAACGACGTGGTCCAGGGTGAGTTCACTGGAGGGCATCACTTCGCCGCAGTACTGGCAGGTGTTACGGTCGCGCAGCAGGATGTTCTTGCGCGAGAGGGCGCGGGTCTGGTGGGGGATGCGGCGGTATTCCAAAAGTCTAATAACGGAGGGCATGGCGATGCGGCTGCGCTGGGCATGGAGGATCAGGCCGTGCTCCTCCTCGGTACGCGCGATGCCTTTCAGCACCAGCACCAGGGCGCGCCGGGCGCCGCAGATATTGATGGGCTCGTAGGAGGCGTTGAGCACCAGCACCGGCATCTGCAGCATGTGGCTGGGATGCACGGCGGCGTAATCTCCGGCATAGGCCGCGGCCTTGGCGATGGACTTCTGCTTGCGGGCATGAATCATAGCTTTTCCCAGCGACATCTCTTTTCCCCTCGTCAAAAAGATGGTTGGCCGTGCGATGAGTAGATGCTTGCCTGGGTCACAGCTGCGGCCGGCGAGTTGCCGGACAGCCCGGTAGTGTCCTCTGCGTCTTGAAAGTTGGAGTCCCAGTGAGATTCGTTTGTGCGGCGGGCCCTGGCCAGCGTGGCCACCCACACCGAGGCTGCTCCGGCCTGAACCAGGGCCTTTGCGGCAGCGCGGGCGGTTGCGCCGGTGGTGAAGATGTCGTCGATGACCAGAACATCCCTCCCGGTGACGGCGGCCGGATCGGAGACCGAGAAGGCGCCGCGGACATTCAAGCGCCGCTGGTGGGAAGTGAGCCCCGCCTGGCTCTCGGTGGGGCGCAGGCGCATCAGCGTGCTGGAGGCCAGCGTGAGCCGCCACGCCGGATGGGTCTTGCGCAGCGCGTCAAGCGCATGCACGGCCAGCGACCGGGCCTGGTTGAAGCCGCGCTGGTCATGCTTGGAGCGGTGCAGGGGAACCGGAACCACCAGCATCGCGGGAGGCGCCTCGGCCGCCAGTTGGGCGATGGCCCGGGCCAGCATCCGGCCCAGGCCACGGGCCGCCGCGTGCAACCGGTCGTATTTGAGGGCGTGAATGGCCGCCTTCATGCGGTCCTGATAAAGCCCGAAGGCCACGGCACGGACAAAGGGCGGAGGCACAAGGCGGCAGGCCCGGCAAAGAGAACTAACTACACGGTTCGAAGGCGATGCGGAGATGTCGAGGGTGTCTCCGCAGCGGGCGCAGGCAGGCCCGCTCTGGACGGGAAACTCCAGCCAGCAAACAGCGCAAATTGGCACGGAAGAAAGCTGCGGCAGAGGGGAGCCGCAGAGAGTACAGGAGTCAGGAAGGAGGGCGCAACTCAAGGCGTCCATGGGACTTCGAAGCACGCGGGCCACGGCGCGCCACCGGGAAGTTTCCGATGGTGGAACGTCGAACGTCAGTGAACCGGAGTCCCTGCGGAAAACGCACCTCACTTGAGGGTGGCGCGGCTGAATGCGCGCCGCCTTGGCGACAGTATACCCGGACAGCGCAGGAGATTCCATGGCATTTCACCCACGATGAACGGGAAATGTTGAGATTCAACAGCTTTTACCTCAGAAAGGGTCAACAAGGCAGTTGTCAGCCGGCCGCGGACCAAGCCGGGGCGTGGCTCATCCCTGACCTGCGGCCGCGCCGTCATTGGGGGCGCGGCGCGATCTCAAATTGGAACCCAACGCCGGCTTGATTCTCGCGTTCGCTAGATTGCGGCCGCTAAATGATGTTGCGATCTTCCGCGATGATGACTTCGCGATGCACATGTCTGGCTTTTTCATTCGCTTCGTGCTGTGCGGTGGCGTTGTCTCTGGCATTGCGGGCAGCATCCTTCACCTTTCCCACTGCCGTCTCAACTTTGCCCTTGATTTGTTGCGCTGCACCTTCGACCTGGGTATTGACGTTGCCGGTCAACTTTCCGACCTTACGCTTGGCGCCACCCACCACATCGTCGATCGCGCCTTTCACTCTTTGCTTGTCCATCTGTCCACGCTCCCAGAATCCAGTTGTTCATGAATCGGGTGCGGGCGACAGTATCAAAAGGGACACAGACAACGCGCAAGGCGTGATTTCGCCGCCAGGGACATCTTTCTCCTGGGGCATGTCTTCCGATTGGGCAATCAGAGCGAATCGGGCTGGCGCGCTCTTGGTGCGCCGGCAGCGTGTGGCGGGACCGTGCGCGGCGGCTCCGGTTCCCTTCCTCACTTCTCCACCGGGATAGAAGGGGTCGGCGCCTGCCGCTGCGTCCAGGCGGTCTTTACCTTTTCGTATGTTTCCTGCATCGCATCGAGTTCAAGATCGGTCAATCTCTCGATATCGATCATTTGATCCCGGGCTTTATCCATGGCCCGGATCAGCTCATTGAGCTTGAGGTTGATGGCGCGCGCATCCCGGTTCTGGGTGTTCTGGATCAGGAAGACCATGAGAAAGGTGATGAGGGACGTTCCCATACTGATGACGATCGCCCACGCGGCGGAGAAATGAAATACCGGGCCCGTGGCGGCCCACAGAACGATTACCAGGCCCGCGCCCACAAACGCCCACGTGGATCCCAACCAGGCGGATGCCGTAGCGGCGAATCGGCCGAAATGATCGTGCACGGCCCGATCCTTCACTCCGATTGCTTGTTGATTCATCTATTTTGCCTCCGTAATTTGGGCGTTAGTTGAGGATACGCCTGCGCTTCCGGGCCGGTCTGTCGCAAATGGGGCAGAAGAGCGGCACGGCAACGGCGGCAGTGCCGGGTGCGATACACTTCAAGCCGTGGAGGACTCTCGTTGCTTCGTGTTCGCGGACTCTTTTCCGGCGTCCTGATTGGTCTCCTTTCCCTTCCAGGCGATTGCCTGGCATTGCCGCCGCAACAGCAGAACAGCGTAAGAGATGGCGGTCCAGTTACCAGCGTGCTGATCGCCACGGCGGTCACTCCCGCGCCGGCCAAAGTTGATTTGGGGCCTGATTCGGGAGCCGGGACGGGAGCGCAGGCAGCTCCCCAGCAAGCCCCTCCTGCTCAAAGTGGCATGGGCGGCATCGCCGGGGGGATCGGAGCCGCGCCGGTCTACGACGAACTGAAGCGGCCCATCACGGCGGGCGGATTTGTGGACTCCGGGACGGTGGTCTTTGAGGACATCACCAAGTCAGCAGGGCTCTCCGGCTGGGTCCACAAGATGGGCGTGCCGGAGAAGCAGTTCATCGTGGAGACCAACGGCTCGGGCGTGGGCCTGATCGACTACGACAACAGCGGCTGGCTGTCTATCTACCTGGTGAACGGTTCGACCTTCGCAGCGCTGGACGGCAAGGAAGAGCCGCCGCACGCCGCCCTGTTCCGCAATAACCACGACGGGACCTTTACCGATGTGGCCGCCAAGGCGGGTGTGACCAACGACCGCTGGGGCTACGGGGTGAGCATTGCCGACTACGACAACGACGGCTGGCCGGACATCTATGTGGGCAACTACGGGAAGAACCGGCTGTACCACAACAACCACGACGGAACATTTACCGATGTGGCGGAAAAGGCCGGGGTAGCGCTGGGCAACTGGTCGCCCGGCTCGGCCTGGGGCGACTACGACGGCGACGGGTTGCTGGATCTGTATGTGACCGGCTACGTACACTTCGACCGCGACAGCCTGCCCATTGCCGGCACCAAGGCGGTGGGCTACGCCTTCTGCCAGTATCGCGGCGCGGCGGTAAACTGCGGGCCGCGCGGGCTTAAGGGCGAGCCCGACCATTTGTTCCACAACAACGGCAACGGAAC
>DASWZM010000034.1:0-3497 GCA_036404455.1 Occallatibacter sp.
GCCCTTGGCCTTGCGCAGGGTGTCGGCCTGGGCCTTGCCGCGGCCTTCGGCCATGGCCTCGGCAAAGTTGGCGAACACGACCGTGAACCACAGCCAGAGAGTGATCTGGAGGTTGAAAGCGAAGCCCGGGCGATGGTGGACGACGTTGTCGATGAGCAGCGCCGTGGTGAGCACGCTGCCCACCTCGACCACAAACATCACGGGATTCTTGACCATCCAGCGGGAATCGAGCTTGCGCACCGAATCGAGCAGCGCCTGGGCCATGATTTTCGTGTTCCAAAGACTTTTCTTATGAGCCATGTCAGTCCGTTTCGTCTTGTCCTGATGTGGTGCCGGTTAGAAAAGCTGTCCTGTTTTGAGCAGCAGATGTTCCAATATCGGTCCCAGGCTCAGCGCCGGGAAGAAGGTGAGCGCGCCGAGAATGAGAATCACGCCGACCAGCAGCACGGTGAACAGGGAGCCATTCACTGGGAAGGTTCCCGGCGAGGGCGGGACGCTCTTTTTCAGGGCCAGGTTGCCGGCCAACGCCAGCACCGGAATCATCATCAGAAGTCGCCCGATCAGCATGTCCCAGCCCATCGCAACGTTGTACCACCAGTTCGTTCCCAGCCCCGCGAAGGCCGACCCGTTGTTGCCCGCGCCCGACGTAAAGGCGTACAGGATCTCGGTAAATCCGTGCGGACCGAGATTGGTCAAAACGGAGAGCCCCACGTTGGGCAGCAGCACAAAGACGGCGGCAAACGTGAGGATGATGAGCGGGAAGATGAGCACGTAGAGCATGGTCATCTTTACGTCGTAGGACTCGATCTTCTTGCCCAGGTACTCGGGGGTGCGGCCCACCATCAGCCCGGCGATAAACACCGATAGCACGACGAAGATGAGGATGCCGTACATGCCGGAGCCGACGCCGCCGAAGACCACCTCGCCGAGCATAATATTGGTAAGCACGACCATGCCGCCCAAGGGAGTGAAGCTGTCGTGGACTCCGTTGACTGCTCCGCAACTGGCGTCGGTGGTGATGGTGGCGAATAGCGAACTGGCGGCGATGCCGTTGCGGACCTCCTTGCCCTCCATGTTGCCGCCCGGCGCGGTTGAAGTGCGGGCCTGTGCGGCGCCGTGAATCATGGGGTGGGGATGCGACTCGGCCCAGTAGACGGTAGTGAATCCGGCGGCAAACAGCACATACATGGCCGCCAGCACCGCCCAGCCGTGTCCCGGAGAGCCGGTCATCCGGCCCAGCGTGTAGGTGAGCCCGCCGGGAATCACGAAGATCAAGAACATTTGGAAGAGGTTGGTGAGCGGCGTGGGGTTCTCGAAGGGATGGGCGCTGTTGGCGTTGAAGAATCCGCCGCCGTTGGTGCCCATCATCTTGATGACTTCCTGCGAAGCGACGGGGCCTTGCGCGATGGTCTGCACTTGCGCGGGCTGTTCGAGGGGATGGGCCGTCGTATAGGCCTTCAGGTTCTGCGGAACGCCCTGCGCGACCATCAGCAGCGCGCCGATTATCGAGGCCGGCAGCAGCACATAGAGCAGTGTGCGCGTGGTGTCCACCCAGAAGTTGCCGATGGTGGCCGAAGTGGTCCGCTTGATGCCCCGAATCAGCGCCACCGCCACCGCGATGCCCGCCGCCGCCGACCAGAAGTTGTGCGTCGCCAGGCCGGCCATCTGGGTGAGATAGCTCATCGTGCTTTCCGGCGTATAGAACTGCCAGTTGGTGTTGGTGGTGAAACTGGCGGCGGTGTTCCAGGCCAAGTCGGGCCCCACGGCGGCGAGTCCCTGCGGGTTCCAGGGCAGATGCGCCTGCAGCCGCTCCAGCAGGTAGGTGACCAGGAGGGTCACAGCCGAGAAGCCCAACACCGCGAAGGCATACTCGCGCCAGTTCATTTCTTCGACCGCGTTCACGCCGGAGAGCCTGTAAATGAGCCGCTCAATGGGGCGGAGGACCGGATCCAGCCAGGTGCGTTCCCCTTCCAGCACGCGGGCCAGATAGAGGCCCACAGGGCGAACCGTTGCAAGCAGAATCAGAGAGTAGAAGGCAAACTGCAACCAGCCGTTGGCGGACATGCTAGAACTTCTCCGGAAAGAGCAGGGTGAGGACCAGGTAACCCAGCAACAGGACGGAAAGAATCAAGGCGATTACGGCGATGACGTCAATGTGCATGGAGGACTACCTCAACTTCTGGCAGGCCTTGACGTAGAGAAACGCCAGGACGAAGAAAACTACCGTGAACAGCAACATCACTACATCTTGCATCGCAGGTCTCACAGTTCCAGGAGGCGCGGCGCTTTGGCCGCGGGCCAGATTTTCTACTCAAGGAATATGCTTGCGCACGCCCCGTTAGAGTATCGAAAAAGATTCCTAAGGAAGGCGTAAGGGACGTACGACAGGGAAGAAAGTCCATGCGAAAACCCGTAAAGAGCCTGATTCTGCATCGCAAAGGGAAGAATCACAATGTATTTCCTGTCGCAGAGGACAATCGGGCGGGGGCGTCATCCGGGTCGCTCCGGCCTCCTGGCGGGACTGCGGTCTGTCGCGGCATTACAAGGCCGGCGCCGCTTCGACAGCGGCCCGCATTCCTATAGCTTTTTTCGAAGGTAGTGAAACACGCCATGTCCAATCAACGCGGCAATGATGGCGATGGAGAAATTCGTGACCGTAAGGATATCGCGGAGGGCGAAGGCCAGAGTTTTCCCCCGACCATTGGTCCTGTTGAATTCGCCCATCAGGAGATTTGCATAAAAGAGAAAGACGATGAACGCGACTTCAATAGCGGCGCGGCTGATCCGGGCGAGTGGGCGGCGGTCTTTTTGGTCCGGATGCATGGAGGGATAATAGCAGCGGGGTCCCTGGGTTTCAGGGCAGGGAGGAGTTCATTCCTCGTTTCCGCTCCAGCCTTCGGGAATGAAACGGTAGCCAACCCAAGGCTCGGTCTGGATGTACTGCTTGCCGGTCTCGGCCTCGAGCTTCTTGCGCACCTGGCCGACAAAGACGCGCAGATACTCCGGTTGGTGGGCCGACTGCGCCCCCCAAACGGAGGTGAGCAGGGCGCGATGGGTCATTACCTTTCCGGCGTGGCGGGCGAGATGGAGTAGCAGGTCGAATTCCTTGGGGGTGAGGTGGATGGGCTTGCCGAGAACGGTGATGGTGTGGGCATTTGCGTCGACGACAAAATCGCCGGTCTCGAGGGCGGCCGTGGTGCGTTCCGGGGCGCGGCGAAGATGGGCGCGGACGCGGGCCAGCAACTCTTGAATGCCGAAGGGTTTGGTGACATAGTCGTCGGCGCCGGCGTCCAGCGCCTCGACCTTGGAGCGTTCGTGGTCGCGGACGGAGAGAATGAGCACGGGCGTGGCAGAACGGGTGCGGATGGCGCGGGTAACCTCGACACCGGACATTCCGGGCATCATCAGGTCGGTGACGACGAGGTCGGGGGACCACTCGCGGTAGAGCTGCAGGCCCTCGTCGGGATCGTTGGAGGTGCGTACCATAGCCCTGCGCG
>DASWZM010000035.1:0-2549 GCA_036404455.1 Occallatibacter sp.
AGCGTGGGGTCGTTGTTGAGGATTATGGAAGCGCTTCCCGGGCCGGAGCGCATGCATTCCAGCCATGCACCCGCGATGGCGCCGATGTGGATGCAGTGGAACGAACACGACAATTCGGGAGAGGCCTACATAACGATTTCCTGCCCGGAGTGCCTGCGCAGTTTTTCCCAGGCTTGCGGGGGCTCGATCAGCCTGGTACGCGAGGCAGATTGCATTTTTTGCCACAGCTTGATTCATTACGGAATCGTCCAGTCAACGGATGAGGCGCCTGCGCAGGCGAATCAAAGGCCCAACCGCGAGGCGCCGCCTGCAAGTCTTCCCCAGATCTTCCACTGAGAAAAAAGAAAGAGTTGTCCGGATGCGCACCATTGCCGAATTGAACGTGCTGTTACGCGCGCGGGCTGAGCTGCCCGTTGGCCTGAAGCTGGCAACGGAGGAGTTTCGCGAGGGGTGGAACTTCATGCGGTCGGGAGATGTCGGGCGCCTGGAAAAGAAGATTCAGACGCGAGGGTGGAATTTCATCAAGATTGCCGATGGGTCACTGCGCAGCGGTGTAGGAGAGACATCGCAGGAGGCCATAGCCAGCGCGCTCAAGCTGGCCCTTCGGCGCGTAAGCACACACTTCAATGCCGTGGAAGTGGAGCATATCGAGCTAACCAAGTATCCCTGGTTTTTTCTGGCCAGGGTAAGAGTGTATCCCTACCGGATTCAGCAGGGCGCGGTGCTGCCGGTGCCGGACGAAGCGGTAGAAGCGCCGATGACCGGCCGGCAGAGGCGGTTGCCGCCACGATCCGCAGAGCTGTTTCCGCATTTCGGGAGCGCCATGCCGATGCTGAAAGAGCTGCTGGTTTCATCCGAGCGTTCACCGGCGGGGACGCAATGACGATTCTGCAAATCGCGCTTCTCTTCTTCTTTTTTCACAGAGCATTGCGGATTCAAGGTGAGCCGGTTTACCACCCCAGCGACGAGGACCTGTCGCTGGGGACCCCGGTTTTTAGCCGCGCGCGCTCGCGCTGCAACTCGCGATAGAGTTCGCTCTTGGACCGGCCCAACTGGCGCGCCAGGCGCTTGAGGGCTTCCTTCTCGTCGATATGAGCTACGGGGCCGGCCTCGGCCTGGAGGCGGGCAACGCGGTCGGAGATTCTTTCAGGAGTGGGGCATGCGGATGGTGTTCCGGCCTGGGCGCGGGTTTGGGGCAGCGCCTCGATCAGCAGGGTGATTTCGCCGCGGACGCGATCGCGAGCGGCGAGTTCGCGGCGCGCATCGGCCACCGTGGAGCGCAGGAACTCCTCGTGGATCTTGGTCAGCTCGCGGGCGACAACGACGCGCAGATCCGGGCCCCAGACGGCCTCCATATCGGCCAGCGTGCCGAGAATGCGGTGCGGGGCTTCGTAAAAGATCAAGGTGCGCGAGGATTCGGATCTTGCGGCATCGGCTGCCAGCGCTTCCAGGCGGCTGCGCCGGGCTCCGGCCTTCTCCGGCAGAAAACCCAGGAACAGGAATTCGGCGGTGGGCAGGCCTGACGCTACCAGCGCGCTGAGGGCGGCATTGGCACCGGGAATGGGAACGACGGGGACGCCGGCGGCGATGGCTTCAGCAGCCAGCCAGGCTCCAGGGTCGCTGATGCCGGGGATTCCGGCATCGGAGACGAGGGCGATGCGGGCGCCGGCTTTGAGGGCCTCGAGCAGCTCGGCGGCGCGCTGGTGCTCGTTGTGCTGGTGGCAGCTTACGGTGGGGGTTGCGATCTGAAAGTGGTTGAGGAGCTTTTGGGTCTGGCGGGTGTCTTCGCAGGCGATGCGGTCGACGCGCTTGAGGATGTCGAGGGCGCGGAGGGTGATGTCGCCGAGGTTGCCGATGGGAGTGGCTACCAGGTAGAGGCCGGGGGGTATCGGTGAACCCTCACTTTGAACCACGGGGCCGGCTGCCATGGGCGGCGTCAGTCTCTGGATTCCAGGTGCTCGATACGACGCTGCTCGGCGAGCAGCGACATGGAGCTCATCAGGTTCTGCACGCTCACAATGCCGACGACTCGTCCGCTTTCGGTGACGGGAATGAGGGCCAGGCCGTGTCCGGCGGTGAGGCGGCGGATGGTGGTTCCGAGCGTGTCCTCGGGGCGCGCAACCTGGAAGGCGCGGGACATGACCGACTGCACGTAGCCGTTGCCGTCGTTGCGCAGGGCGTCCACGATGCGCTGGCGGGAAACGATGCCGACAAGTTGCGGACCGCGGACGACGGGGAAGTCCTCCTGCAGGGAGTGGACGCAGCGGACGAGGGCGTCGGCCAGGGTGTCAGAGGGCGAGAGGGTGGCGAAATCGGTGAGCATGACCTCGCGCATGCGGACGGTGTCGACGACCGACTGGAAGAAGACGCCCTGGTCTTCAATCTGTGCGCCGATCATGATGAAGAAGCCGGCGATGATGAGCCAGTAATTGTGGAGCAACATGCCGCCCACCATGGCGATGAGCGCCAGGACCTGGCCCAGGCTGGTTGCGGCGCGGCCAGCGGGAGCAAAACCGTGCCTGCGGGCAAAACCGCCGCGGATGAGACGA
>DASWZM010000036.1:0-1730 GCA_036404455.1 Occallatibacter sp.
CGCAGCCCTTCCACGTCGCCGAAGTCTTCACCGGCATTCCCGGCGCGTATGTAAAGGTTGCCGACACGGTGCGCAGCTTCAAGGAGATCATCGAAGGAAAGCACGACGCCATCCCCGAGCAGGCGTTCTACCTGAAGGGCGGCATCGAGGACGTGCAGGCCGCGGCAGAGAAGATGAAGCAAACGGCGTAAAAGCAGTTGGGAGTTGTTAGTTGTGAGTTGTGAGTAAAGGCATTTCGGAGGGAGCAGGGGGCTTCAGCCCCCTGAAAAAGCCAATGAATTCACAGGGGCTTTAGCCCCGGATGGCACTCGCAAGGGCAATATGGCAGAAGCAATATCAACTTCGGGTTTGTTGGCGGTGCGGCTGGTGAGCCCGGACCGCCTGCTGCTGGATGCCACGGCGGAGTCGGTGGAGCTGCCGTCCAGCTCCGGCTATCTGGAGGCGCTCTACGGCGCGGCGCCACTGCTGGCGGAACTGGGCGCGGGCGAGGTGCGTCTGCACGGAGGCACTTCGAGCGACCGCAAGTTCTTCGTCGCCTGGGGATTCGTCGAGGTGCTTCCCGAGCGGGTCACAATCCTTGCCGAGACTGCGGTGCTTCCCAGCGAGATCGACACAGCCGAGGCCCAGCATGAGTTGGCCGAGGGCGAGAAGATGTGGCAGCAGGCCGGTGACGACGCCGCGAAGTACGACTACGCCAACGCCATGACCCGCCAGGCCGAAGAAAAACTCGCCTCCGCCAAGGACGCCACCGCGTAGCTCTACGGGCGAGTTTGAGCGGGAGCGGCTCGCTTCGCGAATGCCTACCCATGCGTTGAATAGGGAACCCAGTTGTCCCAGTAGTAGTATTCTGGGAACGCTGAGGTAACGAACGCATGAATGCCGCCATTGCCGCACACCAATCCGATTTGGTAAAGCTCTGCCGGGAGTTTCACGTTCAGCGACTCGATCTCTTCGGGTCGGGGCTGAGCGCAGCCTTCAATTCCGAACTCAGCGATCTCGATTTTCTGGCGGAGTTCGAGCCACTGTCCGCTGGCGACTACGCAACCGCGTTTTTCGGTTTCAAAGAGGCGCTGGAGCGGCTCTTTGGGCGGTCTGTGGACCTGGTTGTTGCCTCGGCGATCCGAAACCCATACTTCCTGCAGAGCGTTGAGCAGAGCAAGGCCCTTCTTTATGCGGCTTGAGGCGCGGAAGTATCTTTACGACATTCAGGAGGCGGCTGCTCTCGCCGCCCAGTTCACTGCCGACAAGGATTTCGCGGAGTACCAGCGAAACCCCATGCTGCGGCTTGCCGTCGAGCGGGCTTTTGCCATCATCGGCGAGGCCCTGGTGCAACTCACACGTTTGGATGCCGTGCTTGCCGCCCGGATCACCGAGTCTCACAGCATCATTGCATTCCGCAACATTCTCGTTCACGCCTACGCGCAGGTGGACGACAGGATTGTCTGGGGCATCGTTCAAACGAAACTTCCGGTTCTGGTCCGCGAAGTAGCTGCATTGATGGCTGAGGGTGATTGACCGTAAGGAGGGCTGGTGCCCCATTCTTCGCGGCCTTATCGCGATGGGTGGGATTAGCTCCTGCTGAGCCAGCGCATGAGGCCGGTGGCGGGGGTTTCGGGGGCGAGGAAGAGGGTGCGGTCGCCGGCGACCTCGCCGGCCACCAGGCGTCCGCTGCGCACCGCGCCCTCCATGGTGGAGGGCCACTCGGTCGCGGTCCAGTCTCCGGCGACGTA
>DASWZM010000037.1:0-2451 GCA_036404455.1 Occallatibacter sp.
CGATCAAGTCGCTCATCGAAAGCTGTTGCAGGGTGGCCGCTTGAAGCTGTGCCATACCCAACAACGCTGCGACGAAGAGCAATCTGCGAGCCACGGCCGTCTATGTGCAACCGTCATACCATTTCAATCCGACTGAAACAATTGGGCTTAGCCATCGCCAGGCGGCGAGCCCTGTGTTGCCGCGACACGCATTTGAGGCATCGTGCCCCAGTCTTGGGGCAGGGGTCGGGAGCCCGCAAGGGCGAAAGAACGTAGGCCAAGGCGTCAGCCTTGGGGCTGGAGTTTCTGCATTCTGTTCGGCAGCCAACTCGGCGGCCAACTCGGCAGCCAACTGTTCGGCGGCCACTGTTCGGCAGCCAACTGTTCGGCGGCCAACCCGATCATGGTGCCTTGTATCAGGGCACGGCTTGAGCCGTGCCGAAAGATGCAGCCATCACGGGGCTTTAGATGGAATGAGAAGGCCGGTCTCCCGGCGGGATGCGATATGCTCCCACTGAAAAGCACTGTCCGGTGCAAAGGAGACCAGCCATGAAAAAGAATAACATCGAATGCCCGAAGCAGGAGCGAAAAAGCCGCAAGCAGTTGAGCGGGAAACTAACCGTAGGAATCGATCTGGGGGACCGAAGTTCGCGTTACTGCATTCTGAACCAGGACGGCGAAGTCGTGCAGACAGGGTCGGTGGCAACGACCAAGAAGGATCTAAACCGCGTATTCGGGGCGCTACGGCACAGCCGTCTGGCGCTGGAGGTGGGGACGCACTCGCCGTGGGTGAGCCGGCACCTGAAAGCGTTGGGCCATGAGGTGATCGTGGCCAATCCGCGGCGCACGCGACTGATTGCCGAGTCCAGCAACAAGCAGGACCGGCTGGATGCGGAGACACTGGCGCGGTTGGCGCGGGTGGATCCGAAGCTGCTGTTTCCGATCCGCCACCGCGGAGAAGAGGCGCAGGCGGACCTGGCCGTGATCCGGGTGCGCGCCGCGCTGGTGGAAGCGCGGACGCGGGCGATCAACACGGCGCGTGGACTGACGAAATCGTTTGGCGAGCGGCTGCGGAAATGCGACGCGCACTCCGTCAACGAGGAACTGGCACAGGATCTGCCGCCGGTGCTGAAAGCCGTGGTGGCGCCCCTGCTCGAGCAGGCCCGCGAGTTGAGCGCGCGCATCCGGGAACACGACGAAGCGCTCCGGAAGATCGCGCGGGAACGGTATCCGGAAACCGCCCTGCTGACGGCGGTGTACGGGGTCGGAGTGCTGATGGCGCTGACGTTCATGCTGACCTTGGACGATCCGCACCGCTTCCAGCGGAGCCGGGATGTGGGCGCGTACCTGGGAATGCGGCCGCGCCGGCGGCAGAGCAGCGGGAGCGATCCGGCATTGGGCATCAGCAAAGAAGGCGACGTGTATCTGCGGAGATTACTCGTGCAGGGAGCCCACGTGATTCTGGGACGCCACGGCGCCGATAGCGACCTGCGGCGGTTTGCGCAAAAGCTGGCGGCGCGCGGCGGCAAAGGAGCGAAGAAGAAAGCGCGCGTGGCAGTGGCGCGCAAACTGGCGGTGCTGCTGCATCATCTGTGGGTGACGGGCGAGGTTTATGAACCCGTGCACCGGAAGCCGGCGCAGCCGGTGCAAACCGCCGCCTGATTGGCTGGCCGGAAGCGGGCAAACGGAGAACGAGTGAACGTGGGGATCAGCAAGTTGGGATGGACCGGGAAAGATACCAGGGCAACGAGGATGTACGTATCGCCGAGTTCGGGTGACTGCGTTCAGGGGCTGGACCAAAACTTGCCGGCAACGGTGAGCGGAAGGTCGCTCTTTAGATGGCAGCACCCGGAAGTAATCGAGAACGCCAACCGGCACGAGCCCGCGGGGCTCACGAAAAGTGCGAATGGAAGCAGGGCGAACCGGGCGAACGAACCGAACCATGGCCGAGCCAGCGGCGCGATGACCTTACACCGCCGCGGGCGCGCCTGCCATTCCCTCATCACCCTTTGTGTCGCATCGGCGCCACCCGTCAAGGCTTCCCTTCGGCTCGCTTGCTCCCTCCGGTCGCAGCGCTCGGCCTTGACGGGGCCCGGCTCCGATGCAGGGGATTTCAGAGATGAGGGAATGGCAGGCTTAGTTCATTTCGCAAGAGACCACCCTGTTCAACCGTATTCGCTTGACATCGACCGGCCTTCTCATGGAAGCCCCTGCTGCTTTTTCCCTTGTCAGGTATGTAAAGCAAATGAGAACTTTTCGGGCGAACCGGCGACTCCTGCTAACCCCGGGTCCGCGCACTGGGCGCGGGTTGGCCACCAACCAGGGGCTAAAGCCCGATTCCTCACTGTGCTCCGCGGCACGGCTCAAAGCCGTGCCCTGATACACACCTCCGGTTGTCGCTCACCCCTTCCCCGGCCGCACGATCAGCATCGGGATATCCAGGCTATGGCGGACCGGGCTGATGGTGGTGCC
>DASWZM010000038.1:0-9718 GCA_036404455.1 Occallatibacter sp.
CCGCAACTGTATCTCACGCAGTTGCTGACGAACCTGTCGCAGGTGCGCAAAAGCGAACTGCCCAACTGGCTCCCCGACCAGTGGAAACGGCTTCAGGCGTCACGCAAGCCTTAAAGCACCTGCACTTCACATAGCGCTCACAGGAGTCAAGGATCACTCCCGACAAACGCCCTTCCATTGACCGACTCCATGATGCTCCGGAGCATCCCCGACCCGGAAACCGGAGCCCTGGACAGAACGGCAATCTGTACGCGATATATGTATAGATGGCCCCAAAATGGGAGCACAAAGGGGGCAAAAACGATCGAAAATGGGGCAAAAACCATCAATTTTGAGCTGTTTTACGCGCTTTATGTTGGGTCCCAGCCGGACCGTCTGCGGTTTTTTGCACCCATGGAACACGACGTTTTTGCAGCTTCGCATGCGGCCCCTCCGTTTGTATGCTTGAAGGCCGGCATTTTCCTTCTTTTCGTAGGCTTATCGCACTACACAGTTTCTGTGCGCTGCATCGCTCGCTGGCCTGCCGATCCCTGATCTCTGATCTCTGACCCCTGCCCGGCGCGTAAACCCGGCTGTTATCCTTCTTCAAATGCCATTTTCCGCGACGACAAACCAGTCCAATACGCTCCATCGCCCCGCGCAAACCCCCTCCACGCTGGCCACCTGGCTGCTCTTTGCCGCCATCTTTGCCGCCGTGCAGGTTGCCTCCCTCTTCACCCCCCCGCTCATGGACGACGTCGACGCCGCCCACGCCGAGGCCGCCCAGACCATGGCCGAGACCGGCAACCTGATTACCTCCAAAATCAACGGCATTCGCTACATTGAGAAGCCCCCCCTGCCCTACTGGATCGTGGCCGGCTCCTACCGCATCTTTGGCGAAAACACCTTCGCCACCCATCTGCCCAACTCCCTGGCCATGCTCGGCCTGGCCTGGCTCTCCTGGGCCTGGACCCGCCGCGCCTGGGGTCCGCGCGCCGGCCTCTATGCCGGCCTCGGCGTGCTCACCTCCATCGGCCCGTTTCTCTTCACCCGTTTCATCATTCCCGAGGCGGAGCTCGCCCTTTTCCTGCTCATTGCCCTCTACGGCCTCATCACCGGCCTGGAGCTGAACCGCCCCGGTCGCTTCTACTGGATGTGGGCAGGCGTCGCCCTGGCTCTGCTCACCAAGGGCTTCATCGCCCCCGTCTTTTTCATCGGCGCCGCCGTTCCCTACCTGCTCCTCACCGGACAGTGGCGTCGCTGGCGCCAGTTGAAACCCGTCTCCGGCTTTCTCCTCTTCCTCTTGATCGCCGCACCCTGGCACATCCTCTGCGGCCTCGCCAATCCTGACCAGGGCCATCCCGTCGGCAACCACCCCACCCTCGGCAACGTCCATGGATTCTTCTACTTCTACTTCGTCAACGAGCACTTCCTGCGCTTCTTCTCCCTGCGCTACCCCCACGACTACAACAAGCTGCCCTTCGCCGCTTACTGGCTGCTTCACCTCGTCTGGCTCTTTCCCTGGAGCCTGTTTCTCCCCGCCGTCCTCGTCGTAGCCTGGAGGACCCGCCACCAATGGCTCCAGCACCTCCGCCGCGACGCCGGCCAGACCGTCGACTTTTACCTCGACCACTCCGCCCGCGAGCAAGCTGCCGGCTACGTCTTCCCCCTCAAGTTCCGCGTCCGCTCCATCTGGCTCCTCTCGCTCTTCTCCGCCTGGACCCTGTTCTTCTTCTCTCTCTCTTCCAACCAGGAGTACTACACCTTCCCCGTCTGGCCGCCGCTGTTCATCCTCATCGCAGCCGTCCTCGCCGGCATGGAAGAAAACCGCGCTCCCGACGGCACTCCCAACACCGGCAAGCCATTGCTCTCCACCGCCTGGCTCACCGGCGCGCAAGCCGTCTTCGCCGTCATCGGCGTGCTGGCCGCCCTGGCCCTCGCCTGGGGACTCTGGGACTCCCGCCGCCTCCCCTACGTCGCCGACATCGGCACCCTGCTCGCCCACCGCGCCGTCGGCGATTACACCCTCTCCATGTCCCACTTCTTCGACCTCACCGGCCCCTCCTTCGCCGCCCTTCGCCTGCCCGCCGTCATGGCCGCCGTCACCCTCCTCATTGGCCCCGCCCTCGGCTGGCTCCTGCGCTTAAGGGGGAAGCACCTCGCCGCCACCGTCAGCATCGCCCTCACCTCCACCGTCTTCCTCGTCGCCGCCCACATTGCCTTCGCTCGCTTCGAGCCCATGCTCAGTTCCAAGCAGTTCGCCGACACTATCGTCCAAAAAGGCTCCCCCGCCGACTCCTTCATCATCTTCGGCGACCAATCCGAAGCCTCCTCGGTCATCTTTTACACCCACAGCTTCCTCGCCAAGCCGGCTCTGCTGGTCCTCCCCCAATGCGGCCAGCATGGCGAAGGCTCCACGCTCCTCTGGGGCTCCTGCTATCCAGACGCGCCCAAAATCTACCTCAGTGAAGACCAGCTCTCCAAATCCTGGGGCGCCGGCGAGCGCAAGTGGCTCTTCGCCCAGGACCTCAACCAGTCCAAAGCCGAGAGCCTCCTCGCCGGCCGCCTCTACCCCGTCCAATCGCTAGCCGACAAAGCCCTCTGGACCGACCGGCCGCTGAAATAGGGCCCTATAGGCCCCCTAAAAATGCGAAAATGCGGCCGTCGAAGTCCCCTACCCCGCCGCCCGCATCTTCCCCCCCGGCAGCAATTCAAGCACCCGCCCCCTCCACAGAATCCGGCTGCCGCAATAGCTCGCCGCCCAGAACCCGAACCCCATCAGATCCCGCACCGGGTATAGCGCCAGCAGCCCCAGCCAGCTCCTGTCGCCCACCACTCCGCGCCCCACCGCCAGCGCCAGTGCCAGCCGCGTCGCCACGCTCCAGCCCAGAAGTTCCAGGCCCCACCACGGATGCCCCAGCAAAGCCGCCGCTGCCCACCCCAGCAGGCCGAACGGCAAACTGAAAGTCAGCGCCGTCCCAAAGTGCCCCGCCGGCCGCGAAAACCGTGTCGATTTCATCCACCGCACTTGGTGCTTCATCGAGGCCCAGAAGCTCGAATTGATCACCATGTGGTCGATCGCATGGTGGCTCAGCACCACCGTCTCGCCCAGCTTGAAGGTCTCGTTTCCCAGCACGAAATCGTCCGCGCAGTAGTCGGCCGTCACCTTGAAGCCGCCCATCCGCCGGATCGTCTCCCGCCGAAACGCCATGGTCGGCCCCAGCACGAACTGCATCCCCTCCATCACCCGCGCCGCCAGCACACCGGCGGTCATTTCCACAGACATACCCACAGCCTCAAGCCGCGCCCACAGCCCGCCCTCCGCCGCCACGCCGCGATACGGGCAGCACATCGCGCCCACTTGGCCCAAGGCAAAAGGCAGCGCCACCGCCCGCAGATAATCGGGCGTCACCCGCACATCGCTGTCGCTGATGACCAGAATTGAATAGGCTGCCGCGGCCTCCATCTTCTCCATCGAGGCCACTTTTGCATTGATGTAGCCCGGCTCGCCAACGGTCGAAAGAAACTTCACCGAAACGTGCGGATACCGCCCCGCAACCCGCCGCGCCGTCTCAAGCCCCGCGTCCTCCGCCGACCGCGCGCAGAAAAGAATCTCGTACTCTGGGTAATCCTGCTCGAAAAACGTCGCCAGGTTCGCCTCCAGCCCCGGCTCGTATCCGTGCAGCGGCTTCAGCAGCGTCAGTGGTGGCGTAAACCCCGGCCGCGCCGCAAGCTCAGCCAATGCCAACCGCCGCTCCCTTAGGTAGCCCGGCACAGCCGCCAGTACAATGCCGGCAAATCCCGTGGACGTCAACAGCCCGAAGACGCCCAATCCTAGAAGAACCCACAACATGCAGGTTCAAGCATACCCGCCTCAGCCCGAGTCCAGCGACCAGGATTCCACCGAGTGATTTGTAGGATTGATTTCCAGAAGGGCCCAACTCGCTCGCGACCCCAACTCCCCGGTCCAGGCAGAGTCTACGGCTTCCGCGGCGCCGCCGTCTTCGCCACCACCGCCGGCCTCCTGATCGGCACAATCGCCCCCGTCGACCCCGGAGGATTCTGCTGGAAACGCGCCAGCATCTCCGTCCGCACATATTCCACAAAGCTCTGCATCTGCCGGTTCATCTCCTCCATCCGCTCCCGCATCTGCAGGATGATGGCGATCCCCGCGATGTTCACACCCAGGTCCCGCGCCAGGTTCAGAATGAACTCCAGCCGCTCCAGGTCCTCGTCCGTGTAGAGCCGCGTATTGCCCTCGGTCCGCGACGGCTTCAGCAATCCCTCGCGCTCGTACAGCCTCAGCGTCTGCGGATGAATCTCGTACATCTCGGCCACCGCCGATATCATGTACGCGCCCTTCGATTTGCGTTTTGCCGCCATAGGCTTTTCTCGAATCGATTATCGCAATTCCTGCGCAAACTGCAGGCACCCCATCGTCGCGGCATCTCTGTCGTTACTGCAAGAATTGAAGCACACCCCTCAACTCAGCGAGCTATTCTTCTCTGATCTCTTTTCCCTGTTCCCTACGCCCTGTTCCCTGCCTCCTTCACAGCTTGTCGAACAGCGCCACCCGCGGATCCTGGTTGTTCAGCTTGGCCAGCTCGCGCATGATCTCCTTGCTGCGCTCGTCCTTCAGCGTCGGCACCACCACCTCCACGGTTACGATCTGGTCCCCGCGATGCTCCGGCCGCTGCGAGTTCTCCACGCCCCGCTCACGCATCCTCAGCTTTTGCCCGCTCTGCGTCCCCGGAGGAATCTTCAACTGCGCACGGCCGTCGATCGTCGGCACGTCTACTTTGGCTCCCAGCGAGGCCTCGGCCACCGTCACCGGAACCGTCAACTGAATGTCGTCGCCCGTCCGCGTAAACACCGGGTGCGTCCCCGTCCGCACAATCAGGAACAGGTCCCCGGCCGCGCCCCCGTTCAACCCCGCGTTTCCCTTGCCCTGCAGCCGTATCCGCTGCCCGTCCCGCGTCCCCGCCTTGATGCGGAAATCCACTGACTCCGTTCGGCTCACCACCCCTTCGCCGTGGCAGGTGGCACAGTCGCTCGAGATGCGTCCCGTCCCGTTGCACCGCGGGCACGGAATGTTGAATTTCATTCTCCCGCCCATTTGCGTCACCTGCCCCGTCCCGTTGCACTCCGGGCACTGCGTCGGCCCTCCCGTGTGCGCCTGCCCGTGGCACGTCGGGCAAGTCTCCAGCCGGTTCACCTGGATGCGCGCCTGTCCGCCCCGGATCGCCGTCCAGAAGTCCACCGTCGCCTGGTACTCCAGATCCGTCCCCGGCTGCGGACCCCTTGGCCTCTGCGCATGCTGCGCCCCCGAGAAGATCCCTGAAAAGATGTCCTTGAAGCTGCCCCACCCCGGCGAGCCAGGCCCTGTCTGCTGCCCAGCCCCGGCCTGATACCCCGGTCCGCCCTGAAATCCGGAGAAATCGAACCCGTCAAAGTCCACCGGAGGCCGCCCGCCCGCTCCCTGCTGCCGCGCATACGCCTCCGCCGTAGCCGGTTCGATCTGGTCCGAGTAGAAACCCACCTGGTCGTACACCTTCCGCTTCTTCTCGTCGCTCAGCACGTCGTTGGCCTCGGAGATCTCCTTGAACTTCTCCTCCGCCCGTTTATCCCCCGGATTCACGTCCGGGTGATACCGCCGCGCCGCCTTCCGGAACGCCTTCCGTATCTCCTCCGCCGTCGCCGTCTTCTTCACGCCAAGCGTTGCGTAATAGTCTTTGTTTTGTGTTGTGGGCATAGTGAGTGGTTACTCAATCTCCGGTCAAAAAGAATCTCGCATCCTCTGGTTCCGTGCAATCCAAGTGGTCATTGCGTGCGTTTCCATCATAGAGACTACTAATGCCTTCCTGCTATCTGCTGCGATGGCCTCCAACCTCAGCCAGTGCGGGGATGCTTCAGCACGAGGCAGCTCTCTTCCCCCTCCTCGAAGGCCCGCATCCGTGCGGCAGCGTTCCGCAGCACAAAATCGGCGCGCGTAGTGGTGCAGTTGCCTATGCGAAGCCAAATCACCTTGGGCGGGCTCCCAAGCAGAAAACTTCTCCGTGCAAAATCGGAATCCTTGGAGACAATGGCGAAGCCATTCTCCCGCGCATGCTGCCAAACTTCGACGTCGGGAGCCCCGCGCAGACCGCAATCTGTGAGGTGAACCGAGCCAGGGTAGAGGTCGGAGAGCGCGGTCGCCAAACGAGGCGCCAGATTCTCATCGAACAGGAGTTTCACAGTTCGACGATCTCAAGTTTGCGCTCGCGGTCGGCCGCAAAGGCCAGACATGCGCGGATGTCGGTTTCAGTCAAGTCTGGGAAATCCGACAGAATCTCCTGCTGGGTCATTCCGCCGGCCAAATAATCCAGCACGTCGGAGACAGCAATGCGCAGCCCGCGAATGCAGGGCTTCCCGCTGCGCTTGCCCGGGTCGATCGTGATGATCTGCGAGTAATCCACTGGCCACCTCCGCCGTGTTCATGTTGAAGCTATTCTAGGCGCGCTTCGTTCTCCTGCGCAAAAGTCTCCTGCCGCTTGCCCGCCTGCCTGGCCTCTATCTCGTCCGGCGTATGCACAACATACGAGC
This sequence comes from Occallatibacter sp., assembly GCA_036404455.1. Lineage (GTDB taxonomy): Bacteria > Acidobacteriota > Terriglobia > Terriglobales > Acidobacteriaceae > Telmatobacter. The sequence continues at coordinate 6,562 of DASWZM010000038.1, forward strand.
CCTCTTCCGCCGTGCCTTCTGCAATGGCTAGAGCCTGCTCAAGTCCTCGGATTATGCTCTCGCCGATTTTGCTCATGATTGCCTCACGTAAACCAGCTTGGAGACCGCGTCGTTGAAAAGACTATCAAAGCAATCGGCTTCATCGACGTTCGCTCCGTAAAAGGTGTACCGCGCTACGAGATAAAGACTGTTGACGATGATGAATAGAGGTTCAAACCTGTGATCGAACCATGTTTTGAGGTTTTCTCCAACCTTGTAAGCGACGCCGGGCCAAGCGAAGATATTGTCCAAGGATCTGATAGTGCAGTGAACCATTGCAGAGCATCCCCGATAATCGGCGGCAAACTGCTTTTTGATCCATCTGTCCTTGTTGATCTGATCGTCGAGGGGGTGAGGCTCGGAAGATATCTTCCAACCATTCCAATCGCCCTCAATCAATTTCCAGTCGTTCAGTGGAAGATTTCTAACTCGAACGCGATGGGGAACTATAGAAGCCCACCGGCCTTCAATCCCCTCCTGACTATTCAATGCCTCGACTGCGTCCAAGTCCTTCCCCGGACCGAAGTATTGACGGCATAGCTCAAGGAAGTGCTTTTTCTCGCAGAAAGCAAAATCGACGTAGTCGTTCGATCTTGAGTCCGCCTTTTCGGGGTCCATAGTCATGTATCGAAGGTTTAAGCTGCACTCGATGAGAGATCGAGCCAACCCGAATGCCTCATCGGAATATCCCGCCTCAAGCAAGATGATACAGGCCTGACTTAGCCTGTAGGCCTTGTTGAGGATTGAGAATGCGATACTGTCAAATGTCCGCCCGGATGGGCCTATTACGTAGATTCCTTTGATGTCAACGGAGGACTTCCACCGCACCAGATAATCCTGTACGACGGCAAGATTGGCTGCGAACCTACCATCTCTATCGGAAACGGCGTTTACCACGAGTCCATCCTTCGCATATCCCATCCAGGCTAGCTTGAAAGCAAAGAACAAAGACGGCGGAGGTGTCCATCTCCGCCGCCTTTTGCTCGCCCGGACGGTCAGTCCTACTTCTTATCTTCCACGTCCACATACTCCGCGTCGATCACGCCCTCGTCCTTCTTGCCCTCTGTGGCAGGGCCGCTTTCCGAAGGCCCGCCCTGCGCAGCAGTAGCCGAAGCCGCATTGGCCTTGTACAGCACCTCCGCCAGCTTGTGGCTGGCGTGCGTCAGCTTCTCGTGCGCAGCCTTCAGTTCCTTCGAACTCGGCGTGCCTTCCAGCACCTTCTTCGACTCCGCCAGAACCGTCTCGACATCCGTCTTCTCCGCGCCCTGGATCTTGTCGCCGCTCTCTTTCAGCATCTTTTCGATGTTGTAGACCAGTCCATCGAGCGAGTTGCGCGCATCGATCTCCTCGCGCTTCTCCTTGTCCTCGGCCGAGTGCGCTTCGGCTTCCTTCGCCATCTTCTCGACTTCGTCCTTGCTCAACCCCGAGCTCGAAGTAATGGTGATGCGCGTGTCCTTGCCCGTCGCGTTGTCCTTCGCCGTCACGTTCAGAATCCCGTTGGCGTCGATGTCGAACGTCACCTCGATCTGCGGAACGCCCCTCGGCGCCGGAGGAATCCCCGCCAGCTTGAACTTGCCCAGCGTCCGGTTCTGCGCCGCCAGCGGCCGCTCGCCCTGCAGCACGTGAACCTCAACCTCGGTCTGCGAGTCCGCCGCCGTCGAAAACGTCTCTGTCTTCTTGGTCGGAATCGTCGTGTTGCGCGGAATCATCCCCGTCGCCACGCCGCCCAGCGTCTCGATCGACAGCGTCAGCGGCGTCACGTCCAGCAGCAGCAGGTCCTTCACCTCGCCACCCAGAACCCCCGCTTGCACCGCCGCGCCCACGGCTACCACTTCATCCGGATTGACGCTGCGATTGGGTTCGCGGCCGAACAGCTTCTTCACCATCTCCTGGATCTTGGGCATGCGCGTTTGCCCGCCCACCAGAACCACCTCGTGGATCTGGCTGGCGGTCACGCCCGCATCCGCCAGCGCCTTCTTGCACGGCTCCAGCGACCGGTCAAGCAGGTCCTCGACAAGCTGCTCCAGCTTGGCCCGCGTCAGCTTCCGCACCAGGTGCTTCGGCCCCGTCGCGTCCGCCGTCACAAACGGCAGGTTGATCTCCGTCTCGATGGTCGTCGACAGCTCGATCTTGGCCTTCTCCGCGGCGTCCCTCAGCCGCTGCAAGGCCATCTCGTTGCCCTTCGACGCCAGGTCCAGCCCCTGTTCCTGCTTGAACTCAGCAATCAGCCACTCCACAATCCGCTGGTCCAGGTTGTCGCCGCCCAGGTGTGTATCTCCGTTCGTCGACTTCACCTCGATCACGCCCTCGCCCACTTCAAGAATCGAGATATCGAACGTCCCGCCGCCAAAGTCGTACACGGCGATGGTCTCGTCCTTCTTCTTGTCCAGCCCGTAGGCAAGCGCGGCCGCCGTCGGCTCGTTCACGATCCGCTTCACATCCAGTCCGGCAATCTTGCCCGCGTCCTTCGTCGCCTGCCGCTGCGCGTCGTTGAAGTAGGCCGGAACCGTGATCACCGCCTGGGTTACTGTCTCGCCCAGGTACGCCTCGGCGCTCTTCTTCAGCTTCTGCAGGATCATCGCCGAAATCTCCGGCGGCGTGTACTCCTTGCCCTGGGCAATCACACCCACGTGGTCGCCCTGCTGCGTCACCTTGAAGGGCACCATCTTCATCTCGTCGCTCACTTCGTTGTAGCGGCGGCCCATAAACCGCTTGATCGAGAAAATGGTGTTCTCCGGGTTGGTGATCGCTTGCCGCTTCGCCACCTGCCCCACCAGCCGCTCCCCGCTCTTTGAGAAGGCCACAATCGAGGGCGTCGTCCGCGCACCCTCTTCATTTGCAATCACTTTGGGCTCTCCGCCCTCCAGAACCGCGACACACGAATTGGTGGTGCCGAGGTCAATGCCGATAATCTTTGCCATGTTTGTTTTCCTGCCTGTTCCGAGAAATTTCCGACTCTATTAAGATGCATCATTGAGTGAGATAGTGTCAACTTTATTTGATGGCATCACCATTAACCTATGCCCAGCTCGCCCCAGCTGAAGACCGTGCCCCTTTGAGTGCTTCTAAAGCTAGTATTTGCAGCATTTTGAGTAGAAACTGATCAATTTTAGGTTTA
>DASWZM010000039.1:0-11392 GCA_036404455.1 Occallatibacter sp.
AACGAACCTCCCATTCGCCACGCCGGCGATGAGGACACTTGCGAAACTGTCCCAATCGGCTCCCAGCCCCGCCCGCCGCAACCCTAACATCGGTCCTTGTAACGCGATACAAGGAGTTCCGATGATCCGTTCGATGCTTCAAGCCGCGCTTTGTCTCATCCTGTCTCCGCTGTTGATAGCGCAGCAGGTAAGCCCTGCAATGGCGGAGCAAGCAGCTATTTCGCCATTGCCGTCTCCATATCCTGCAACTGACTTTTCGTCTCAAACAGTCACCATTCCAATGGACACAAGAGTGGCTCTCCGTTTCAAGCCGGGAATCAGTTCTGCCGATGCCAAGGTCGGCGACCGAATTCGATACACTCTGGCGTACGATCTGATCGCCGAAGGACACGTCGTGGCTCCTGCCGGAACGGCGGTCTACTCTACCATTTCCTTTGCTCGTCGGAAGGACGCGACCCAAAATGCAGAATTCAGGTACACAGCCCCGGAACTCGATCTTGGGAATGGAAATCGGATTCTCTTCAAAACTCAAGACCCGGAGCCTTCTTTGAACCCATTTCGAATTGTCGCTCTATACGTGTTCGTCTTTACTTGCCTAATGCCGTTTGCGATTGTTAAATCTCTTCCCCATGTTTTCGATCGCCCCCCAAAAAAGCAACCAAAAGCCCCTCAAAGCAAGCCCCAGACTCAACAAACACAAGAGGTTCCCGAGGGTGAGTATTACGTTTGGGTAGATCGCAAGGTGAGCTTCCGCCTGGACACGTTGTCCATCCCACGTCTTACGGAAGCCCCAAACGGCGCAATTGCGCCTTAATCGTGTTGCTCTTCCGGTTCATACTTCTGTAAACACATATGAATTGTGCAATGGAGGTACCATAATTCGTCCCCTGCTTCAGACCGCGGCATTATGGCGGCGTTATCCTGTTGTTGACTGATGTCCAACCCAGGCTCCCTCGATCCATCGACTTTCCGCACTGACGTTTCCAGGCCGCGACACCGCAAACAGGGATGGCCGCGCATTCTGCTATGGTCCGCCGGCGGCCTTGTCGCGCTGCTGTTGCTGGCCGCGGGCGTGAGCGTGTTATGGCTTCGCGCGGCGGCCAAAGCCGCGCTGCCCGTGCTCGACGGCGACATCCGCCTCGCCGGCCTCTCTGCGCCCGTAACCGTCCGCCGCGACGCCCACGGCGTGCCCCACATCGAGGCCGCCAACCAGGACGACCTCTTCGTGGCCCAGGGCTACGTGACCGCCCAGGACCGCCTCTGGCAGATGGACGCCTCCCGCCGCAACGCCAACGGAGAGCTGGCGGAAATCCTCGGCCCCTCGCTCCTCAGGTATGACAAGGCCCAGCGCGTCTTTCAGTTTCGCTTGACGGCCCGGCGCATCTACTCAAACCTGCCCTGGGCCGACCGCGCACGCCTCGACGACTACGCCCGCGGCGTCAATCTCTTCATCGCACAACATCAGGACGCGCTTCCCGCCGAGTTCAGGCTGCTCCACTACCGCCCCCAGCCCTGGAGCGGCGCCGACTCGATCAGCATCGGCATCCTGATGGTCCAGATGCTCGATACCCATTGGGACGTGAAGCTGGCCCGGGAAAGGATCGCCGCCGATCTGCATAACCCGAAGCTGGAAAGCGATCTCTATCCCGTCGGCTCGTGGCGCGATCATCCCCCCACCGGCGCGGTCATCGATTGGAGCCAGCCGCACCCGGCGCCGCCCGGCACGGACGACTCCGACGACGAGAACACCCAGGCCGGCGCGAGTCCGGCGAATGCCGCGGAGGAATTCGTGGCCTTGAAAGGGCGCGGCCCCAATGGCAGCACAGAGGCTCACGGTATTGAGGCTCACGGTGTTAAAAGGGCACGGCCGCGCCCTTTCAAAGCTGCGGACCCGTCTGCTCACGAAGACCCGCTCGCCCTCCGCGCCCTTCTCGGCCTACCCGCCTGCGCCGGTTGCGCGCCCGGCTCGAATAACTGGGTCGTCGCCGGAAAGCACACCGCCAGCGGTAAGCCCCTGCTCTCGAACGACATGCATCTGCCACTCACGGAGCCCAACATCTGGTACATGGCCGATCTGTGCGCACCGGGGTTTCACGCCGCCGGCGTCACGCTCCCCGGTGTGCCCTTTGTAATCGCCGGACACAACGAGCACGTAGCCTGGGGCTTTACCGCCCTTTACGCCGACGTGCAGGACCTGTACATCGAAAAGCTCGACGGCAAAGGCAACTATGAGGATCTGGACGCGAAATGGAAGCCTCCCACCGTGGACCACGAAGTCATCAAGGTGCGCGGCGGCAAGGATGTCCTGCTCGATGTGCAATCCACCGACCACGGGCCGCTGCTGAACCCCCTGTTCACCAAGGAGACGCGGCCCATCGCGCTGAAGTGGACGCTCTACGATCCCACGCTCAACTCCCTTCCACTCTACGAGATGAACACCGCCTCCAACTGGACGGAGTTTTCCGCCGCGTTGGAGAAATGGTGCTGGCCTACGCAGAATGTGGTTTATTCCGACGACCAGGGGCACATCGCTTACCACGCCGCCGGGCGCGTGCCCATCCGGGCACTTGGGTTAGGAGTATTTGACAAGCCTCTTCCCCACGACACAATGAACCTTCGATATGAGTGGGGACTCGGCTGGAATACTCAGTTGATTTACATTCCTTTCGACGCACTGCCCCACGCTGTCGATCCTCCCTCTGGCTTTCTTGCTACGGCTAACTCACGAGTCACCACCGACAAGCCGCGCTATGATCCGATTTCGAACAACGATCTGTCGGCGATTCCGCTCACGGACGAGTGGCTCGATCCCTACCGCTCCGAGCGCATCTACAAAATGCTGCAAGGCCGCGACCATCTCACGCCCGCAGACCTGCTCACCGTCCAGACTGACATTTACAGCGAAGTGGACCAGGAAATCGGCCATCGTCTCGCCTACGCCATCGACCACACCCCCGCCGCCGACGCTCGCCTGCGCAAGGCCGCCGACCTGATGCGCAGTTGGGACGGCCGTCTGACCACCGACTCCGCCGCCGCTTCCATCGTCACCCAGGCCCGCCACGCCTTCTGGCCGCTGATTCTCGAGCCCAAACTGGGCAAGGACGCCGGGGAATACCGCTGGTCCGAGTCCGACTTTGCCGAGGAAGAGATCATCATGCACGCCAGTCCCGACTGGCTTCCGCCGGCCTATAAGAACTGGGACGCCCTCCTTACCGAGGCCGTCCGCAAGGGCATGAAAAACGGCAAGGCTCCCGGCGATTTGGCCCTGTGGAGCTACGGAAGCTGGCATGTGGTCGATATCGAGCATCCCCTGGCTAGGTTTCTGCCCTTCATCGGCCGCGTAGCCGGAACCGGCCCGCAACCCCTCAGCGGCGACACCACCACCGTCAAGCAGGTAGGCCGCGACTTCGGCCCCTCGCAGCGCTTCACCATGGACTGGAGCAACATCGACGGTTCCACGGAGAATATCGTTCTCGGCGAGAGCGGCAACCCCTGCAGCCCGTACTTCCGCGACCAGTGGAACGACTATTACGGCGGAATAACCTTTGCCCTTCCCTTCACCCCGTCAGCCGTAGCCGCGCAGACGCGCCACACGCTGCGCCTGCTCCCATGACCCCGCCGCAAGCCGCCCCCTGGCGCCGCTTCGCCGGCCCTGCCCTCATCCTGCTGGCGGCCGCCGTGGCCACCGCTCCCCAACTGGTGCTCGGCAACTCCTGCGGACACGACTTCGACTTCCATCTCGTCTCCTGGTTCGATTGCCTCAACAGTTGGCGGCATGGCATTCCCTATCCCCACTGGGCGCCGAGCGCCAACTTCGGCGCCGGCGAGCCGCGCTTCGTCTTTTATCCGCCGCTGACCTGGATGCTGGGCGCAGCCATGGGCCTCGTCCTTCCCTGGAAAGTCGTCCCCATCGCCCTTACCTTTCTGTTGCTGGCCGCCACTGGCCTCGCGACCCGCGCTTTCGCCCGCCAGGCATTGGGCGACGCTCCATCCACCCTGGCCGGCTGTGCCGCTCTGTTTTCCGGCTATGCCCTCTTCACCGCCTATGAGCGCTCAGCCTTTGGAGAGCTCTGCGGCGGCTTCTGGATTCCGCTCCTTCTGCTGCTCTTCCTTCAGGATCGCCCTCCTTCCGGCTCCCCTGCTCCCCATCCGCTCTGGGGACGCGCTTTCGACGGTTCTACCGCACCCCTGGCGATGGTCGTGGCCGGCGCATGGCTTTCGAACGCGCCGCTCGGCGTAATGGCCAGCTACCTCCTGGCCGCCGTCGCACTGGCCATCGCGCTCCTTGATCGATCCTGGGCCCCGATCCTGCGCGCCTCCGCCGCTGCTGTCCTGGGAGTCGGCCTTTCAGCCGTCTATCTAGTTCCCGCCGCCTGGGAGCAGCGCTGGGTAGACATTCGCCAGGCCACCGGCGATCCCGGACTCATGATCGAGAACAGTTGGCTCTTTGCCCGCCATGCAGACCCCTTGCTGCAGTTGCACGACCTGGAACTGATGCGAGTTTCCCTTATCGCCGTCACCATGATCGCCGTCACTCTGGCCGGCCTCTTGGTGGCCTGGCGGCGCCAAACCCTCCCGCCAAACCGCCGCTGGTGGATTCCCCTCGCGCTCATCCCGGCCGTGATTCTCTTTCTTGAGCTCCCCATTTCGCTGCCCGTCTGGAATCTGCTCCCCAAGCTCCGCTTTTTGCAGTTTCCCTGGCGCTGGCTGGTGGTAGTGGAGGCGCCAATGGCCATCTTCTTCGCCTCCGCTGTCTGGCCCCGCAACGCTGCCCCGCGCTGGCGGCGCGTGGCCGTCGCTGCCGTTTGCGCGGCGGTCTTTCTGGTGGCCTCGGCCATCGCCGGCAAACTCTTCTTCCAGCCCTGCGACGATGAGGACGCCGTCGCTCCCATGGTGGACGTCTACAGAACCGGAGGCGGCTTTGAAGGAACCGACGAATACGCCCCCGTCGGCACCGACGACACCATGGTCGCTACCGGCCTTCCGGACGCCTGCCTGGTCACCGATCACGACATCACACTCGGCGTCCTCAACACCCCCGGAGCCAATCCCGACTGGTGGGTCGAGCAGGGCAGTTGCGAAGCCACATTTGCCGCCAGCCCAAGCCCTCGGGAAGCCCTGCCCGAGCACCTGCGGATTCGCACCACCATCCCTCACGCCGGCTACCTGATTCTCCGCCTGCGCAACTACCCGGCCTGGCGCGTGAGGTTGAACGGACAGCCCATCGCCGCTCTGCCTCAGCGTGAAGACGGCCTCATGGCTGTCCTCGTTCAACAGGGTCGGGTGGAGCTGGACGTGGACTGGACCACCACCCACGACGTCATTGCTGGGCGCTGGCTCAGCGGCCTGGCCCTGCTTCTTGTCACAGTCCTGTGTATCCTGGAACGCCGGAGCCAACCTCGCAGCCGCCCCGGTCTATCATGAGAGCAATGGCTGTCGATGTGAAATCGCTGAGGAAAGAGGCTGAGGAGTTGACCGGCCGGGCGCTCGAGGAACTCCTTCCCAGCGCCGAGATGGTCCCTGCCTCGATTCATGGCGCCATGCGCCACTCCACCTTTGCGGGCGGCAAGCGCCTGCGCCCCCTGCTCGCCTACCAGGCCGCTGTCACTATTGCCGGCGCGCTCCCCGCAGGAATTGACCGGCTGGGAGCGGCCCTGGAAATGCTCCACACCTACTCGCTCATCCACGACGACCTGCCCGCCCTCGACAACGACTTCCTGCGCCGCGGCAAGCCAACCTGCCACGTGGTCTTCGGCGAAGCCATCGCCATCCTTGCCGGCGACGCCCTCCAGACTCGCGCTTTCGAAGTCCTGGCCTCGCTCGACTCCCCGCCCGCGGCCACCGTCCAGATCATCGGCCTCATCGCCAACGCCGTCGGCACCGTTGAAGGCATGATTGGCGGCCAGGTGCTGGATCTCGAAAGCGAACACCTCAAGCCCACGCCGCAACTGGTCGAGGCCATCCACCGCGCCAAGACCGGAGCCCTCATCCGCGTCAGCGTCGTCGCCGGCGGTGTCTACGCCGGAGCCGCCGCGGACGATGTAGCCCGCCTGGACCTATTCGGCCGCAAGGCCGGCCTGGCCTTTCAGATTGTGGATGACGTACTCGACATGACCGTTGACTCTGCCCACCTTGGCAAAACCGCGGGCAAGGATCAGGCCACTGAAAAAGCCACCTGGCCGGCCGTCTACGGCATCGAGCAGAGCCGGCGCGACGCCGCCCGCCTGGTCGAAGAGGGCTTCGCCGCCCTCGCGCCCTACGGCACCCGTGCCGACGGACTAAAGGCCGTCGCCCGCTACCTGGTCGAACGGAAAAACTAGGGAATGCTCTCCGAGACGGAAATCCTCACCGCCTTGCGCGACTGCTTCGACCCGGAAGTAAAGCTGAACCTCGTGGATTTGGGCTTGATCTACGCGGTCTCGACCGGCCCCGATCCGGATTCCACACCGGCCTGGCCGCGCCAGTGGGTCAAGGTGACCATGACCCTGACCACCCCGCAATGTCCTGCCAGCGGCCTGATCTTCGAGCAGGTAAAAAACCGCCTCGCCGGCATCCCAGACATAAGCAAAGTCGAGGTCGATCTGGTTTGGGAGCCCAAATGGACCCCGCATCGCATCAGCGAAGCAGGCCGAATGCAATTGGGGATTTAATAGGCTGCGGCAAAACGCGTTCCTTTGAAGGCGCACGGGAAAAGCCACTTTGCGGTCGTGGTTTCTTGGTACAGCAATTTGAGAGCCGCTGTAAGCGGCTTACTTCGAAAATGCCCGATGCAGACTCTCGCTTTGAGCGGCAAGCTCACCAACAGTCGCTTGCACCTTGTCGAGCAGAAGCTGGGCGTCATCGATATAGCCCGGCAGAGCCTCCCACCAGGCCCGCAGCACCTCCTCCTGGTCAAGCAGCGCCAGCGTCGTGCCCGAGGCAGCCGCAAACAGCCCGGCGCGATGCCGCCCCGTCAACAACAGCAACCCGCCTGCCAGCAGACTTCCGCCCGCAGCAATCCGAGCCCAATTCGTGCATTCGGCCCCACGAGTACACCGCTCGGCCTTTGATTCGTCTTCCCGTTGAAGAAGCGGCACAATCACCATGTTCTCTCCTTTTTCGTCCCGAACCGGGCTGCCGGCGTCGAGGGAACGGTAAATCAAGTATTGGCCAACGCGCTGGCCGTGGGAAGTATAAGAAAGAACACGCCTTGCTTGCAAAGATTCACACCCGGCAGGTCTCGGCCCCGAGGCCGTGAAGGAATGCCCTTCAATCCAGGTCGAACTCCCGCAACGGCTTGCCCTCCGGAGCGTCCTTGGCCTTGCGCAGCGCATCGGCAAACTTCTTTTCCAGCAAATCGGCCTTGTTCTTCTCCGCGTCCACACTCTGCCGGAAGATCGACTCCTTGCGCTCATCCTGGTCGCGCATGGCTTTGGCCGCCGTCTCCAGGTCCTCGAACATCCGTTTGCGCGGAGCCGGCGTATGGCTCACCACTAGGCCCGTGGCGCCGTCAATTCTCAGCATTGCCCCGCAGTCCGGGCAGGCCACTTGAAATATCCGTTCCTTCGCTTTCGCCATAACATACAGCATTGTATGCGCTGTCCCCGCTGCTTGCACAGCAATTAAGACGACCACCCACGGACCGGTTTGAACCATGAAGCTGAGACCGAAACCATGCAGGAATACAATCGGATCGATGCTCCAGATTGCCGCTCTCGTTGAACTCACCCTGTGCTGGATCGCCTTTTTTGCTGGCTTTTGTGAGACCCCGCAAACAGGCAGCCGGGCAAAAGGAAGTAGCCAGCGCGCCGGCCTCCCGGTGGGGAATGTTCCTGGTCACGGTCAGCTTTGCGCTGGTGTGGGCTTACGTGCGGCCCGTGGGCTTTGAGAAGTCCGCGCTCTCCCTGATCGTTTCCATGATTTTCGGCCCTCCATCGGTCATACTCGCCTGGGCAGCCGCGCGCCGCCTGGGCAAGCAATGGCGCTTCAAGGCAGCGCTCAATGAGGACCACAAGCTGATCCAGACCGGCCCCTACCGCTGGCTTCGCCACCCGATTTACGCCTCCATCCTGGGCATGCTGCTGACCGCTGGAGCCGCCTGGACCTGGTGGCCGATGTGGGTTGCGGCGGTGATCTTTCTTCTGGTCGGCACCGAGATTCGCGTCCGCGCGGAAGACCGCCTGCTCGCCGAACGCTTTGGGGATTCCTTCATCGCATACCGCTCCAGCGTCCCCGCCTGCATTCCCTTCATTCGCTGATTGGCTGGCTGCGGCCAATCCAGGTTCCCAACACAATCTTGCGAAAACTGTCTTGAACGTACATGACGTACGCCCTGTAATGTACATCTATGCTATTCTCTATGCATGGAAGTACCCATCACCCAATTCCGGCGACAGATCTTCACCCTCGTCAATCAAGCGCTCGAAGGCAGCGAAGTGTGGATCACGCACAAGGGCCGGCGCCTCAAAATCGTCCCCGAAAGTAAGCCCGTAGACCGTCTTGGCCGCATCACGCCGATGCAGATCATCAATTCTGAAGATTCAGTCATGGATGACGCTGCTCTCCTGGCGGAGATGACACGCGCCTGGGAAGAAGATTGGGAGCGCGACTTCGGTCCTGCGCCTGACCTTGGACCGTCCGCAATTCGAAACGGCGTCGAGACGTGATCGCGTACCTCGATACCAACGCTTTGGTCTGGCTGGCCCAGGGCGATCTAGCCCACTTCGGCCCCAGGGCCGCCAAACTGCTCAAACAGGCTGATCTGCTCTTCTCGCCCATGGTGCTGCTGGAGCTTGAGTTCCTCTTCGAAATCAAACGCATCAAACAGCCCGCCCGGGACGTCCAGCGCAAGGTTGAGCACGAGCTCGGGGTCCGGCTCTGCGATCTGCCCTTTGCCACCATCGCCAGCGCCGCCCTCGACGAAAAGTGGACCCGCGATCCCTTCGACCGCCTCATCGTCGCAAATGCCAAAGCCAACGGCTTCGCCTGGCTCATCTCCGCCGACGAAGAGATCGCGCGCCACTACCCCCGCACAGTCTGGTAGATCAGCTTATCTCCGCTTACTTTCCCGCCGTTCCGTGCACATGCAGAATCACGCGCCTATATGTGGTCAGTCGCGGCGAACCCTCGCCTGTCACAGCCAGAATGATGTGCGCCGTTCCCGCGCCCTTGCAGGGCATCATCGGCAGCCACAGCGGCCGGCAGGCCGCGTCCGCCCGCACCGTCACACGCGCCGTCTCCGCGCCCGTCAGCGTCACTCCAGCCAGATTGCCATCCGCGCTACCCGCCTCCGCATAGTGGAACCAGCGAAAATCGAGCGCCCGCCCATCAGGGTCGGAGCTGCGGCTCGCGTCCAGCTCAACCGGCTGACCCACCTCCACGTCCATCTCCAACGGCGCTGTCCCCGCGTGCCCATTCACCTCCACCACCGGGTTGTGGCTCGCATGGGCAAAGTCCAGCACAGTCCAGCCCATCCGCGCCGCAAAGTCGTTCTGGAACGCCTCCCGCCAGCGCCAGATCGTCGCCTGATCCGAAACATGCTCCGCCCCATCCACGCCCACCACCGTATCCTGCGAGGTCACCCGCGCAAACTCGTCTCCTCCCTGCGTCCAGATCGCATGCGTTTCCCCGTACGGCTTCCGGTAGACGTAGCGCCCGCCCCAGCCGCCCCAGTCCGGCCGCCGGTAAGCATTCAGCCCATTGTCGATCAGCCCCAGGAACGACGGCGTGTCCCCCTCCATAATGAACATGAACCTGGGATACAGCTTCCCCAGTGGACCCCTGCGGATATTCGTCTCCAGCCACTCATTGGTCACGGTCGTAAAATCCGCTCCCGCCCCGTTGCGGTAGTAAGCGTCTCCACTAATGCCCGTCCAGGTCGCGTAGTAGTACTCCCCGCCCGTCGGCGTCGATGGCATCACGATATAAAACAGCCCCGGAAATTCCCGCCGCATCCCCGGCCCGGCATCGTCCTGGTCTGAGATCGAGTTGACCCTCAGCCGTCCCACCAGCTTTTCAACCTCGGCCGCCGTCCGCGTCGCCCGCAGATCGCGCAACGCCTGCGCGAGCGTATTGGCCCCGCTCCAAAGGCAGATCCACAGCGGCCTGCTGTCCTCCCGCTCCATAGCGCGTACAATCGCCTTCGATCCCTCGGAATCTTTGCCCGTGCCCGTCGCCGCCATTCCGTATCCGGTCTGCCCGGCATACACCCGGCTCATAAGTTCCCCCGCCTCCGGCCAGCCCTTCGCATTCAACATCAGATTCGGCCGCACCTGCCCATAGGCCTCAATCAGCGCCCGCATCGTCTCCGGGTGAATCGCCGTCTTCTGCCATGTCGAAGTCGAAGCGATCAGTCCCTCAATCTCCAACTCGTTCGAGTAAAGCAGCAGCCGCACCAGCGACATCTGGTCGTCCGGCTCGTTGCCGATATCGCTGATCACGATCACCCGCGGCTTCCCCGCGAAGTCGTCCACCTGCGTCGCCGGAAGCCCTTGCCCCACCACCGGCCCAACCCCCACCAGCGCCAAACCGGCCAGAAGAACCAGAAACCGCACCGGTCTTCTCAACACCTTGAGTTTGCCCGGCAACTTCACCCCGTGGCCCTGTTTCCCCATCCTCATCAATCCGCCTTTCCGATTGCCCGCTTCCCCGCGATCAAAACACGTGACGCATACAAGAAACAGGCCGAAGCAACATTCTGAACCTTCGGCCCATTTGCAGGCTACAGCGGAACCAGTGTAGATGTATCCCGAAAGCAAGTCCGCCAAGTGGCTTTTTCCTCAAGAAAAAGCCTCCCAGAAGATTCTCTGTAAGGACACTGTTACTCTGGTTCCGCTCTAGCGAACCAGCGCCACCGAGCTGCGCGCCCGCCTGAGGCGGCTCCAGTTTTCCCGCTTGACAAGAAACCGGCCCGGGATTCTATTTAGACGGTTGTCTAATTAGTAAGCGGTCTAGCCCAAGTTCGCCACTTTTCCCTAGGTTTGGCTCTTCGACTGCGCATAAAGCCTTTAGAATGTGATGCTGTGCAGTGAAAGTGAAATGTAGTGCCATAATCTTTTCATAATCTATTGGCTTTCCCTTGCGGATGGGGTTGGGCGCAAGTATGTTCATTCGCCGCACCGGGACGCGCCGCAAAGACTCCGCAGACGCGTACTTTACCTATCGCCTGGTGGAGGCGGTGCGTGTGGGAAGGGCCGTCAGACAGCGCACCCTTCTCAATCTGGGGACGCAGTTTTGACCTGGCTCAGGCCGAGTGGCCCGCTTTGGCCTCCCGCATTGACGAGCTATGGCATGGCCAGGCGTCCTTGCTTTCCCCGGGGCCGGTCGTGGAAGAACTGGCGCAGCGTTATGCGGCGCAGTTGATCGCCCGCAGAGCGGCGCAGACGGGTGTGGAGGCAGAGAACCCGCCGCCGGC